>JAPLCP010000048.1 GCA_026392155.1 Armatimonadota bacterium
CCGGAAAATGCGGTCGCGCTGAAGCTCTTTCGCAAGAGCACGGGCAAGTGGGAGACATTCGACTACCCCCTGCCCGCCAACCACGGCGAGCGCCTCGCCGCGATCCCGCGCCCCTTTCTCGACAACCTCAAGGCAGGCAACCCGCCCAGCATCACCGCCCGCGATGGGAAAATTAGCGCTGAGATGTGCCTCGCCGCCTACGAAAGCGCCCGTGAGGGCAAGAGAGTGAGTTTCCCCCCTAACCCCCGCCCGGCGGGGGAACAATAAGGAATACCGTGTTTCCCCCCCCGTTGCACGGGGGCTGGGGGGGAGGAGAAATTATGAAAAAACATCCCAATATCGTCTTGCTTGCGGTGGACTCACTGCGAGCGGATCACATGAGCTGCTACGGCTACCACCGAAACACGACTCCGCACCTGGACCGCTTCGCTTCCCAGGGGACGCTGTTTGAGCACAATATCAGCGCGCATATCCCGACCACCAGCGCCTATGGCTCGATGCTGACGGGGCAGGATGTGTTTACCACGCAAGTGGTCGCGCTGCGCCACAAAGGCCCGCTCCGTGAGGAAGTGCCGACCTTGGCCGAGCTGCTCAAAGAGGCGGGCTACACCACGACTTGTGTTGGCTTTAGCGGCAACCCCAGCGCCCGTGGCTTCGACAAGTACTTAAACTTCGCCGGCTGGGGAAGCTGGAACGAGGGCCGCAGCCCCAAGGCAGAGAACCTCAACCAAGTCGCGATCCCCGAGCTAGACGAATTAGTAAAGGGCGAGGCCCCGTTCTTTCTCTTCCTGCGCCACATGGACCCGCACGCGCCGTATCTGCCGCCCGCGCCCTACGAGCGAATGTTCTACCACGGCAACGAGTCCGACCCCGAGAACAAGTCCATGGAGCCCGTGATGAGCTTCAAGCCCTTCTGCGACTTCTTCGCCAGCTGGATGCCGCCGGGAATCTCCGACAAGGACTACGTCATCGCGCAGTACGACGGCGCGATTGCCTACATGGACGCCTGCATCCAGACGATCTTCACGGCCCTCGAGGCACATGGCATCTACGATGAGACTCTGATCATCCTTAACGGCGACCACGGCGAGACGCTCTACGACCACGAGTGCTGGTTCGACCATCACGGAATCTACGACACGACCCTCCATGTGCCGCTGATCATCCGCTACCCCGGCAAGGTTCCGGCGGGCCAGCGCGTCTCGGGCTACACGCAACATAAAGATTTGGTGCCGACTGTTCTGGAGCTGGCGGGGATCGAGACCGAGCGCAGCTTCGATGGCAATAGTGTCCTCCCGCTCATCTCTGGCGACGAAGTTTCCCACGAGAGCGAGATCTACATCACCGAGTGCACCTGGATGCGCAAGCACGGCTGGCGCACCCCGGAGTGGAAGCTGATTGTCGCGCTGGAGCCTGATTTTCACTTCAAGCCCGAGGTCGAGCTCTACAACCTAATCCAGGACCCCGACGAGAACCACAACTTGGCGGAGAGCGAGCCCGAGGTGGTGGCGCATCTCAAATCGCGCATGGATGCCTGGATCGCGAGGCGCGAGGCGGAGACGGGCCTCACGAACCCGATCCACACCCAAGGCGACTGGCACGGACACACGGGAGTCGGGCCGTTCAAGACCAGCCAGCAGGCCTACGACACGATGCATATCGGCGACCCCAATCAAGCAGCAAAGCTGCAGGGGAAATAAGTCCCGCCCGTTAGAGGGGCGGGACTGGAGAGCCTGCGGCTACAAAGGCCGTTCCGGCCATCCTAGTTGAGTTATTGACATGGCCGCTTGCGGCCTTCGTAGCGCGAAGCGCTCTACAGCCACCCCGTTCTAATCGGGGTGGGGAGAGGTAATCATGAGCTTAAAAGTGGCCGTAGTTGGCCTTGGTGGAATTGGCAATACCCACGCGGGTGTTTATATGAAGCGGGAAGACTGCGAGCTGGTCGCCGTCTGCGATATTGTGCAGGAGCGCACCGACAAAGCCGCCGAGAAGTACGGCTGTCCGGGGTTCTACTCCATCGCAGACATGCTGGCGAGCGGGATTCAGATCGATGCCGTGAGTGTCTGCTCCGCGGGCGTGGAAAACGGTGGCGATCACTACGTTCCAACCATGGAACTTCTGGCGGCGGGAATTCCGGTGCTGGGCGAGAAGCCGATCTCCAATAACATCACGCATGCGGAAGAGATGGTCGCACTGGCCAAAGAGAAGAACCTGCGCTACGGCATTAACCTAAACCATCGGTTCACACCGGCGGCACTGCGCGGCAAGGAGTGGATCAATGAGGGGCGGCTAGGCGAGCTCAATATCATCAACATGACGATGTGGATCAACAACCCCAATGAGTCCTCGCCCTGGTTCCATGTGCGCGCTCTGCACCCACACTCACTCGATGTCATGCGCTACTTCGGCGGCGATGTCGAGAAAGTGCAGGCGTTCTTCAAGCGCGGTCCCAAGGCCGATGGCCCGGATGGCAAGCGTGTCTGCTGGTCGAATATGCAAGTCAACTTACTCTTTAAGAACGGCATTATCGGGCACTTAACGGGAAGCTACGATGCGGGCGGAAGCTACGGCCTCGAAACACTCGAAGTGGTCGGCTCCGAGGGGCGCTTTGTGCTGCTCGATGCCTGTGAGCACCTGACGTTCTACCCGCGCCGCTCCCGCCAGACCGAGACGTATGACTATCTGGGCGGCATGATGGGCTTTAGCGAGACTTTTCCCTCGCGCATTGGCAAGTGGGTGGAGCAGAATATCGCGGGTGATTCGCCAGACGAGATTGATGCCTCAGGCGCGGCGGCGCTCCATGTCCAGAAGATCATCGAGGCCATTATCGAGTCCTGGGAGACCGGGACCGTGGTGACGATCAAGTAGCCATGCAACGAGTCTGTGTGATCGGCATGGGGGTGATCGGGAACCGTCATGCCGACATGTACAAGCTGAGTCCGCTCGCGGAGCTGGTCGGGGTCTGTGACCGCGACCGGGCGCGGGCGGATGCGGGTGCGGCGCGGCTGGGTGTCCCGGCATTTTATGATGTCGAGCAGATGCTGACCGCGCTCCAGCCTGATATCGTGAGCGTGGCAACCGGCGGCTACGAGTACGGCAGCGACCACTACGCGCCGACCATGCAGGCGCTGGCGGCGGGCTGCCACGTGCTGGGCGAGAAACCCATCTCCAACACGATCGCCGAGGCGGAGGAGATGGTGGCGCTGGCCAAAGAGAAGAACCTCTGCTACGGCATCAACCTGAACCACCGGTTTACCCCGGCAGCGCGGATTGCGAAGAAGTGGCAGAGCGAGGGGCGGCTGGGACACTTGCTCTTTATCAACATGAGCATGTGGATCATGAACCCCACCGAGAGCTCACCGTACTTTCAGATCAAAGCCCTGCACCCGCACACGGTCGATGTCATGCGGCACTTCTGCGGCGATATCGAGCGCGTGCAGTGTTTTGCGACCATCGCGCCCGGCCGAAAGATCTGGACCACGGCACACTTCTCGATGCAGTTTAAGAACGGTGTGGTCGGCGGCCTGACCGGATCGTATGATATCGAGCGCGGCCACCCCATGGAGCGCTGTGAGGTCGCGGGAACCGGCGGACGCATCGTGATTGATGACATGTACCGGGAGGCCACTCTCTACCCGGCGGGCAACCCAGAGAAGCTGGTCTACACCAACCCGCTCTTTGGGGGCTTTGAGAGCTTCACGGACACCTTCAAGGATCGCATCCATACATTTGTCCGCGAGGTAGACGAAGGCATCTCCCCGGAAAACCTAGATGGCTCCGGGGCAGATGGCCTCGCGGCACAAAGAGTATTACAGGCGGCGATTGAGTCGCTCAACACAGGAACGGTAATAACCCTATGAAACTTGGCGCGAATTCGGTTTTATTTGGCGGTTTCTCGATGCGCGAGGCGTTCGAGCAGATCGCGCGGGCGGGCTACGATGGGATCGAGCTCTCCGCAATCGACGGTATGAGCGAGCACTTGGTGCTGGACCGCTGGCAGGACGTGGCGGGCGAGATCAAGGCGCTCTCGACAGAGTTTGGGCTGGAGCTACTGGCCATGGAGCAACCGTCGCAGGACGCGGCGAAGATGGAGAAGGCGTTTCAGGCCGCGGTGGAGATCGGGATTCCGATTGTCAACTGTGGCCCCGGCGGCAAGACGGGCGACGAGGAGAGTCTGCAGAAATCCATCGACTCACTGGGCGCACTCGCCACGATGGCGGAGAAGTACGGCGTGACGCTCTGTGTAAAAGCCCATGTGGGCGCGGCGATCTGGAACACCCCAACCACGCTGCAGCTGATGGAGGCGATCACGTCGCCTGCGTTTGGCATTGATATGGACCCGTCGCATATTCACCGTGGGCAAGAGAACCCTGTTGAGGCAATCAGCGCCGTGATCTCCCGTGTCAAGCACGTCCATATCCGCGACTGCAAGGGCCGCCAGCAGAACCCCGGCAAGCCCGAGATGCAGGCCAATGGCCGCGGCGACATTGATCTTCTGGGCTATATTCGCGTCCTGCACGAGAGTGGCTACACCGGCCCCGTCGATCTGGAAGTGATCGGAGCGAAGGAGTACTCACTGGTGCAGTGCGCCATTATCGCCGCCGAGGCACGGGGACACATGCAGGCCTGTCTGCAAGCGTGTGGGGCGCGGTAAGCCATGAACATTGTCTTTATTGCACTCGACACCCAGCGCGCCGACCACCTCGGCTGCTACGGCTACGAAAAAAACACGTCGCCGATTATCGATGCCCTTGCCTCCCAGGGCGTGGTGTTTGAGCGCTGCTACGCGCCCAATATCCCAACCCACCCATCGTTTACGACCATGCTCACGGGAAAAGAGGCCATTACCCATAACATCGTCAATATCGGCGGGCGCGTCCCCATTGAGGAAGGCGTGCGGCTCCTGCCTGAGATTCTCAAAGAGCACGGCTGGAACACGGCGGCGATTGATACGATGGGGCGGCACTTCAATCGCGGCTTCGATACCTATATCTCGCCGCAGTGGGATCGCTCCGACCCGCTCACGCTCCGACGCGCTGAGCATATCACCGATGCGGCGCTGCCGGTTCTCGCCGAGCTGAAGGCGGATAAAGAGAAGCCGTTCTTTCTCTTTCTGCACTACTGGGACCCGCACACCCCGTACTTACCACCCGCGGACTTTCGGACGATGTTCTACCCCGAGGGCGCTGATCCCTACGATGCGAACAACCACTCAATGGACAAGGCCTGGAACGACGAGATGTTCCAGTGGTACTTCCACGACTGGATGCCCGGCGTCACGGATAGCAGCTATGTCAACGCGCTCTACGATGCGGAGACGGCCTACATGGACTGGCAGCTCCGACGACTCTTCGCGGCGCTGGAGCCAGTCAAGGACGACACCCTGATCGTGATTACCGCCGACCACGGGGAGATTCTCGATGAGCAGCTAGGCTTCTACGACCACCATGGTCTGTACGAGGGCAATGTCCATATCCCGCTGATCCTGATCTGGCCCGGCAAGCTCCCCGCCGGCAAGCGCGTCCCCGGCTTTGTGCAGAACCTGGACTACCTGCCGACGTTCTTTGAGCTGGCCGGAATCCCCGACACCGAGAAGCTGGAAGGCAAGAGCCTGCTGCCCTGCATCTTCGGGGAGCGCGAGGGTAACTACGACGAGCTGTTTCTCTCGGAGGCGACGTGGGAGGTGAAGCGGGCCTATCGTAACAATAAGTGGAAGTTCATCCACTCGTTCGAGCCCGACCCGCACAACCGCCCCCTGCAAGAGCTCTTTGACCTGGAGGCCGACCCCACCGAGCAAGTGAATCTTGCGGAGACGCACCCAGAGATTGTCGCGGAGCTGAAGGGTCGGCTCGATGCCTGGGTTGCTAAGCGCCTCGCGGAGACGGGGCGTACGGAGGACCCGGTTCCGGTGCAAGGTCGCTGTGGGAGCAAGATCGGCACCCCCATCGAGGGCGAGACTCCCGGCGCAGGCGCGACCCCGCTGCACCTGCGCAAGGCAAAAGAAGCCGCCAATATCCCCAAGCCCGAGGAGCTCAACTCGGCGACGGATCAGAAGTCGGGTAAACCACTTCATGGGTACGTCGAGAAGCCCGCCGCCCCCTAACCCCCGCAAGCGGGGGAACAATAAGGAAGGAAGCCTCTTATTCCCCCCGCCGGACGGGGGTTAGGGGGGAAGTTATGAACATCGTTCTTCTCGCCATAGATACCCTGCGGCCTGACCATCTGGGGTGCTATGGCTATGGTAAACACACGTCGCCGCAGATCGATGCGCTGGCGGCAGAGTCGGTCGTCTTTGAGCAGGCGATTGCGGCAGGCATCCCGACCATGCCGTCGTTTACGACCCTGCTCACGGGCCTACATCCGCTGCGGCATGGGATTGTCGCCCATATCGGGGAGAAGCAGCGGGTCGCGGCGAGCGTCCAGACCCTGCCACAGCTGGCGCAAAAGGCGGGCTGGACGACGATAGGCATTGATAACCTGGTGATTCAGGGCGGTGGTAAGGGCTCGTGGTTTGCGCGGGGCTTTGACCACTACTCGGGGTTTCTCTACGCGCCCTTTACCAACCAGAGCGAGCAGCTCATCGATCGGGCAATCCAGTTTGTGGACGAGCAGGACAAGCAAACGCCGTTCTTTCTCTACTGCCACCTCTGGGATCCGCACACGCCCTACGGCCCACCCGCGCCCTACAACACGATGCACTACACGCCCGGCAGCGCGGAGTACGCCATGGACGAGGTCTATGCCCATGCGCCAGAGTACTACAAGGCGTTTCTAGGCGAGATGAAGTGCGAGCACCCCGACGACTACCCGGCCTATGTCGCGCTCTACGATGGCGAGATTTCCTATGTAGACGTGCAAGTGGGGCGCTTGATTGGACATCTCAAGAACTCTGGAATCTGGGAAGACACGATCTTTATCTTCATGAGCGATCACGGTGAGGCATTTGGCGAAGGCGAGATTCACTTCGACCACCATGGCCTCTACGATGCGGTGACCCGTGTCGCACTCATGGCCAAAGTGCCCGGCACCGCGCCTGGTCGCACAAGTGCTCTTGTCTCCACCGAGGACATTCTACCCAGCCTCGCCGCCCTCTGTGGCTGGGAGTTGCCGACCGGCTACGAGCTCACGGGCCAGAGCTTCGCGCCTGCACTCCAGGGTGAGGCGTTTGCGGGCCGGGAGCGCGTTTTCTGCATCGAGTCGTCGCGGCAGGCATCGCTGGCGATTCGAACCCGTAAGTGGAAGCTCATCAAACCGATTGTCGAGGATGCACAGGGCAAGCCCCTGCCGCACCTGCACGGAACGCCCCGTGACCCCGCTCCCCTGCTCTTCGATCTGGAGGGCGATCCGGGTGAGAAGCACAATGTCGCCAACACATACCCAGAAGTGCGTGAGACGCTGCATGCCGAGTTGCTGGCCTGGCACGCCCAAGAAATCGCCCTACGCGGAGGGCACGATCCCATCAAAGAGAATGGTCTGAGCTTGAGCTACGAGGTCTTTATGAAGCGACTGCTGGCGAGGCATAAGAAATGAGCCTAGCCCCCCGCCCCCCGTCCAACGGGGGAGATAGAAGGAACTCCTCATTGTCCCCCCGCTGGGCGGGGGTTAGGGGGTTGGCATGAGCTTCGTTGTCTGGCTAACCGGCCTTAGTGGTGCGGGCAAGACCACGGTTGCGCGGGGGCTGGCGGAGGCGCTGCGGGCGCGAGGTGTCGGCAAGCTTGAAGTACTCGATGGCGATGCGGTACGTGAAAACCTCTCCAAGGGACTGGGGTTCTCAAAAGAGGATCGGGATACCAATGTGGCACGGATCGCGTTTGTGGCGCAGCTTTTAGCACGCAACGACATCAACGTGATTGTCGCGGCAATCTCCCCCTACGCCGAGGCGCGGGCGTCGGCACGGGAGCGGATTGGAGAGGGCTTTGTGGAGGTACACGTGGACTGTGGCCTTCCTGAGCTCGTGCGGCGGGATGTGAAGGGTCTCTATAAAAAAGCCCTCGCTGGAGAGCTGGCGCACTTTACGGGAGTTTCTGATCCATACGAAGCGCCCGAAAGCCCCGACATTCGGGTGAGTAGCGAAGGCCAGACAGCAGACGAGAGCATCGAGGCGATTGTGGCCTATCTACAGCGAGAGCAGCGCATCCCGTAGGGCACGACGGGCCCGATAGAGAAGCGACTTCGTGGCGGCGACGGAGCGCCCCAGAACTTCGGCGGCTTCGGCGTGGGGGATATCTTCCAGATCACAGAGAGTGAGAACGAGCTTGTGCTCCTCCGGTAGCGACTCCAGAGCATCCAGCAAGGCTTTTCGCTCGGCACGTGCTAGTGCCTCATCCTCAGTGCGAGAGAAACTTACCAGCGCTACGCCAACGGGTGTGTCTAGCGAGAGGGTTGGGAGCCGAAGCTGGCGACGCTTGTCGGCGGCAATCGAGCGCACAATCGTGAAGAGCCAGGGTCCAAAGCGCCGGGTATGCCCTCCCGTGAGCTGACGGGCACTGCGAAAGGCACGGATAAATGCCTCCTGCGCCACCTCCTCAGCATCTTCCCGCGTCTCCGTGAGGCGCATCGCCAGACCAAGCGCCCGGTCGGTATAGAGCTCAAAGAGCGTCTCCATCGCGCGAGCATCCCCCTGCCGAAACCGCTCTACCAGCCGCGCCTCAAAAACATCATGCACGCCTCTATTGTATCGCCACGATACAATAGAGGCGTGCGACAAGGAAATTTATTTGTAGTCTCCGGGCCGTCGGGAGTGGGCAAGGACACGGTTCTTGCAGGGCTTCTCGAGCGCCAGCCTGATGTCAAAGTCTGTGTAACGGCAACAACGCGGGCAATGCGCCCTGGAGAGTCGGAGGGCAACCCGTACCAGTTTCTCTCTGTCACGGAGTTTGAGAGCCTCGTAAACGAAGATGCGTTTCTAGAGTACGCCCACGTCAATGGCGGTAACCTCTACGGCACCCCCCGCGCTTGGGTAGAAAAGAATCGCGCTTTAGGCCACGATGTGATTCTGAAAATAGACGTTCAGGGCGGGATTGCGGTACGAAAAAAAGCCGCAGACGTCATTCTCGTTTTCCTAGAGCCCCCATCGCTGGCCGAGCTAGAGCGCCGTCTCCGCGCCCGTAGCACCGAGACAGAGGACCAGATCAAAGTCCGCCTGCTCGATGCCCGTAACGAGCTGGCCCAAAAGCCCCACTACAACTATGCGGTGGTCAACGACTCACTAGAAAGCGCCGTGGACCACCTGCGCGGCATTATTCTCGCCGAGCGCTGCCGCGTCGAAAAGTAGATTTTTAGCGCAGACGTCCTAGGCGGGTGAGGGGCCAGAAGGTGACGATGCCCCGTCCGACGATACGGCGGCCTTCGAGCTTGCCCCAGACGTGAGAGTCGGCGGAGTGGTTACGGTTGTCGCCCATCATGAAGTAGCACTTGGGAGGCACTTCAAGCTCGTTCATGTTGTAGCCAGGGTCTTCGTTGGTGTAGGTGTCCTCTAGCGGCTTGCCATTAATAACGGCAGCTCCTGGAGTGAGCTCCACCTCGGCACCCGGCTGGCCAAACTGTTGCGCGATATCTTGCGGCATCAGTTTCTCCGTACCATTGACTAAGACATAGTCCTTGAAGAACTTGATAGACTTCTCGCGGCTGATCCCAAGCCGGTCACGAAGCGCCTGATGAGCGACATCGGCGTTGGTATCTTCACCCTGTGGCTCAAAGACTTCTTTGCCAACCCGTAGCTTCGCCCCACGAATCTCGACTTTTTCGCCTGGCAGACCAATACAGCGCTTGATGTAGTCCTGCTCCAGAGTGGGACTTCCCGTGGCCTCCGGCGGAGCGGCAAACACCAGAATATCGCCGCGTTCGGGGTCGTGGAAGCGAAACGACATCTTATCCACGATCAGACGATCCCCAATCTGCAAGGTCGGCACCATGCTCTCGGAGGGAATATAGAAGGCCTGCGCGACGAAAGGCCGGATCAAGAGAAAAGCGAGCGCCAGCACAAACGTGACCGTATCGCAGATCTCGGAGAGGGTACGGGCCCAGCTCTCATGAAGGAGCTTGGACATCATCAATCGCAGCAAGGTGAAGCCCGCAATCACCGCCACCACGATCGTGGGGCTGATGTTGGCAAGCTGGTCAGTTAAAGGGACAGGTTGGTCATTCATAGCGATTTGGCAAGAGGTAGTGTCACGGTAAAGCGAGACCCCCTTCCCAATTCGCTATCGGCGACAATGGTTCCTTCATGGGCCTCAACAATATGCTTTACGATAGAAAGGCCCAGTCCCGTTCCCCCCGTTGCGGTTCCGGCTTCGCCAGGGAACTTTCGCGCCCGATCCGCTCGCCAAAAACGCTCGAAAATACGCGGTAGATCTTCTTTGAGAATCCCAATACCAGTGTCGGAAACCGTGACAGTCAGGCTTGTCTTCTCTCGCACCACTGTCATTTCGACACTGCCTCCTGATGGGGTGTACTTGATGGCATTATCTAACAAATTAAAAAAAACTTGTTCCAGCTCGCTGCGATCTGCCTCAATCTCCAAAGTCGGAATTGCCTCAGGCAGGATAATCTTCACCTTACGACGAGCGGCGTAGGTGGCCAGACGCTCCGCCATATCGTAGAGCAAGTCACTTAGATCGAAGCGCTCACGTGCGGGAGCCAGTGTTTCGGAGCGTGCCAGAAATGTCAGGTCTTCGGAGAGGCGCACCAAGCGATCTACTTCACGGACAATATTTCCCAGAAACTTCTCACTGACCTCAGGGTCGTTTAGTGCTCCATCTTGAAGTGTCTCCGCCATCGCCCGAATCGAGGCAAGGGGGGTGCGCAGCTCATGGGAGACATTGATCACAAACTCGGTCCGCACCGTTCGTAGCCGACTTAGCTCCGTTTGATCTGAAAAGAGAATCATGGCCTCCCCTGACGAAAGGCCTAAAACACGGGCCTTCACAAAGCGCTCTTTTCCATTGACTAAGCGCACTTCCGCTTCCTGAGGGCTTTTTGTCGCACGTGCTGACTCAACAAGCTCGACCAATGCTCTTTGGTGTGTGGCCTCTAGGAGCGAGCGCCCCACAACGCGCTTGGCATTGCCATCCGCCGTCAGAAACCCAATCGCCGTCTCATTGGCATAAAGAATCTTGTTGTTGTCATTAACGCGCAGGAGGCCATCTGGCACGAGAAGCGCGAGCTGTTCGAGGCGCTTACTCATGGCTGGAACTTGTATCCAACACCACGAACCGTTAACAGATGCTCAGGGCTGGAGGGGCTAGGCTCGATTTTTTCTCGTAGCCAGCGGATATGGACATCCACCGTGCGCTCCTCCACCACCTCTCCGGTTCCCCAGACCCGGTCCAGCAGTGCGGCTCGGTCAAAGACTCTTCCGGGATGCGCCGTGAGCAAGACGAGAAGGTCGTACTCTTTTCGTGCTAGCTTTACGGGCTTCCCCTTCAGCGTGATCTCATGTTTCTCTAAATCCACGATTAAGTCCAGCGCCGCAGAGACGAGCTGTGGCCCGACGACACTGCTGTCGCCCTCGCTCCCCGCACGACGCAACAGCGCCTTGATCCGCGCCACAAGCTCCCGCATCCCAAAGGGCTTGACCACATAGTCATCCGCCCCAATCTCCAGCCCCTGCACCCGGTCACTCTCCGCGATGCGTGCCGTGAGCATCAGAATAGGCACCCGCTCGCCTTGCTGACGGATCAGGCGACAGATATCAAAACCACTCCCCGAGGGTAGCATCACATCCAGCACGATGAGGTCAGGGCGCTGGCTCCGGAAGAGCTGGAGTGCTTCATCCGCATCCCCTGCCGTCAGAACCGTGAAACCCTGCGCTTTTAGGTTATAGCGTATCGCCTCGATGAGAGTCGGCTCATCGTCCACAACTAAGATGGTTTCTTGGGCCATTGCGTCTCTATTATCCCGCATTCCCTACCAAAGGCATTAAGTCTCTGTTAAACTTAGGACTATGGCAGGCAAATCTGGTAAAGAAAACAAAAAAGGGAAGGCAGACCTAGCAGAAGTGCTGGGTGAGCTCGCAGTACTTCGGGAAGAGATTGAGGCCCTTAAAGTATCCTCGCGGAGCATAGTCCGCTCAGAAACGAGCTCTAGTGCGGAGCAAGTGGCACGAAAGGCCAGCGCCTTCTCCCCGATCTCTCGTGCCAAGCTGATCGAGACACTTTTAACAAAAGGTCCACAGACACCTCCCCAGCTGGGGGAAACTGTCGGGCTTGCCACTGGCTCGCTCTACCACCACCTACGGGAGATCGTCGCAGCAGGAATCGCCACCGTCGAGGCAAAAAACTACCGCCTCACTCCCGAAGGAGAGCGCCTCGCGCAAGCCTTTTTTGATGTCTAGAGATTTATCGTGGGTATACTAAAGTCCTATGATGCAGCCTCGTCCGCAGACAGACGATCTCTCCTGGTTCCAGCAACAGCTCCCCGAGTTTACTCGGAGGACTTGTCAGGAAGCTCGGCGACGGCGCTGGGATAAGTATCTGTGGTGGCTTGAGACATCTCTCTCGGAAGAGTGGGTGAATCAGGGAGTAAAGCTCCAAGACGCCTTTTTGGGGGCTCCCCAGGATATTCTCCCCGAGCTTTTCTCTCTGGGGGAGGCACTGGAGAAACTTCCTCGTCTGGAGGGCCGCCGTAACCTGCACCGTAAGGCAAACCGAATGACGTTCGAGCTTCAGGAAGCCCTCTTTGTGACTTTCACCCGGCTTCTGGCCCGTCGTACGCCTCAAGAGTTGGTCTTCCTAGACGAACCTCAGCGGGCCTATCTCCGCCGTGCGGTATTTCGTAGCGCCGATGCGGGCTTTGTTGCCTGTGCGCTCCTCGTGCTAGCGACCCTGCGAGACACGAACTTACGCCCTCAAGCCCAAGAGCTCCTGGATCGGCATCCCTCCGAGCGTATCCGTGAGGCGGCGAGTGAGTACATCTCCGCACTCGCTCCCTCCTAGATCTCGGGTTCCTAGTTTCCGCCAGGACGACAGCCTGGCTGCTGCTGGAGCTAGGCCCCATGTCGCCTTGGAAGCGCTACACGGCACCGAAAACTAAAAGATCGTTTCTTCAGTGCTGTCTTCGCTCCAGGTGAGCTTTGCACTGGCCAGCCCTGGTGTTAGGACAACTCGCAGGCTCTTCACTCCCTGCACTTGGTCGCTCGTACCGTCTGGGCGCAACCCTATCCCAAAGTAGAGTCCCTCGAGGTTATTGGCCTCCACTGCAGAGAGAGAGAGGCGCTTTTCTTTGGCGATGATCTCAATAGAGCCCGGAAAGAGGCTAATGTTATTGCCTTCTCTGCGCACCAGAATCGCCGTCACGGTACCTTTTTCGCTATCAATGTCTACGGAGATACTCTCAATAGAGCCCGTGAGAATCGCTTGGCCATTATGCAAAACATGCAGGCCATCGGCGCTATCAGACTCGTAGACGATCCAAGTGAGGTTGGTATCCAGTCCCGCCACTTGGGCGGCGGAAGGTCGGTTTGACATCTCTACAGAACTCTCTCTTACAAAATATTGTACGTAATCACTTCATCACGTAGCAGAAACCGTGATTTATAGACACTGGCATAGGCCTGCACGAAGCTATCCACGGCATTAATATCTACCACGATGTCCACCACGCGATCCGTGATGTCCTCACCATTGAACCAGATGCGCAAGTGGCGCATATCTACCATCGGGTGCTGGTTCTCCATGATGATCGTGTAGCCAGGAAACTCCATGGTGATACGTCCGGGAAAGATGTCGTAGGGTGCCATCGGATCTTCCGCGGGCCGGATCAGGGCGGTTAGCTCCGCCCCTTCCCAGATTCCACCCTCCACTTCATCACCCCAGTCGTCTCGTCCTGCCCGGAGCTCGACATAGAGCTGGGCTGCCTCGATAGAGTAGCCCCCGCTCGTCAGACTAGTCGTGTCCCAGTCGCCTCCCGTGCTAAAAATAAACTCATTTCTCAACGGCGGCGGCCTCCTCCAAACGAGCTACGACCTCCGCCAAAGCTACCACCCGAGCTACGCCCCCCACCAAAGCTACTGCCACCAGAAGGGCGACTACTGGAGAAGCCCGAGCTACCTGAGCCAAAGCTAGGACGGCTTGCCGACGAGCCGCCACCAAAGCTAGGACGCGAGCCGCTCCCAAAGCTAGGACGCGAGCCGCTGGAGCCACCACCAAAGCTAGGACGCGAGCCGCTCCCAAAGCTAGGACGTGAGGCACTGAAGCCACTGCCACCAGGGCGTGTGCCCGCTGTGGAGCGCCCACCAAACGAGCCTGTACCACCCGATGAGCGGCTGAACGAGCCCGCTGAAGGGCTACGACGGCCTACCGACGAGTAATTAAAGTTGCTACGGCTATTGTTGATCAGCACACGATTGGTAGGGTTAGAGCGGTAGTAGGTACTGTAGCTATTCCAGCCGTAGTAGGGTCGTCCCCCGATATTGGCCATCATTCCGACCATAGCCCCAAAGGCCATCCCCGAAACCCAGGGACTTGTACTATAGTAGCCTCCGTAGTAGGTCATTCCAGGGTACCAGCCCATTCCCGTGTAGGCAGACCAGGATGGTGCCACCCCCAGATAAACGGGCTGCGTGTAAGCATAGTTCTGAGGGAAGGGATACCACTTAGCTCCCTGAGCCGCAGCATTTTCCAAAAAGGCACCTTCACGAACATAAAGGGTCGGGGTGGTGTTGTTCTCGTTGATAAAGTACATCTGGCCGCTGGTTCTGCCGAACTTCATGACGTACATGTTCTGGTTCTCAAAGGGAACCGCAATGGTCTCGCCTGAGGCAGCGTAGAGCTGGTAGCCTCCTTGGTCAAACACAGCACGCGTGATCGGAACCTGCTGACCGGCGGGCACATCACGCCAGTTGTAGACCTCGCCGTTAGAAACAGGAGCCGCCATGGCGGGTTGGGGCGGCGCAACCGGTGGTGCCATCACTACAGGGCGCGGCTGTGTACAACCTGCTAGCCCCGTCGCAGCAAGTCCTAAAACTCCAAAACGCATTGTATTTGTCATATTTCGAAACCTCATCACTAGATAGAACCACTATACCCGGAAAAGTTGCACCCCCTCCAAAATTTCAGTCGTGTTTTTGCGGTTTTCCTTCAGGGATGGGCTGCCCTAGCATCTGAGCAAGGCGCTCGGTGAGGCGCTTTGTCGCTTCGTCCACCGCGCCTTTTTTGCCATGGAGATCGGAGAAGTCTAGCGGTTCGCCAAACTCGACGCGCACGGGCTCAGAAGATTTTTGGGGACGTGTGGCACCATAGGGTACGACTTTATTGGTGTGAAACAGTGCCACGGGAACCACGGGGACTTTCGTGCGCAAGGCCAGCAACAGTGCTCCAGGATGCAGGGGCTGGAGCGTGCCTTCAACATTGCCCCCCCCCTCCGGGAAGATCACAACCGCCTCGCCCGCTCTCAGTAGCTCTTCGGCGCGAGACAGTGCAGCACGGTCGGCAGAGTCGCGTCGGATAGGAAAGGCATGCACCGCAGGAAGAAGACAGCGCAGGATGGGCATGGAGAAAAGCTCGGACTTGGCCATAAACCATGCCTCGCGATCTAAAGCCGCTCCGATAGCGGGAGGATCGGCATCGCAAACATGGTTCGGGCAGATCAAGACACCGCCTTTTTGAGGCACTGACGCATTGCCCGTCACACGAAAACCACCATGAAAGATAAAAAGCAGGTGTGCCAGCCACCGACAGAGTGTGCGTAGCAGACGGTATCTCATGCTCTCTATTTTAGGTAGACCCAGTGTTTTCTAGCAAGGGACCAAAGTCACAAAAGCCGACCCATTTTTCATGAGACAAAAAATAATTCCCAGGCAGGGATTCGAACCCCAATTAAAGGCACCAAAAACCTCTGTCCTGCCGTTGAACGACCTGGGAGCATCTCCGAAGAAACTTGGGAAAGCGCAGGAATTATATCATAGTTGATTGTGTTGTATCCAGCGCGGTAGAATCAAGAACGAGGAAATTTAACAACAATGACAGAAAAATCTACCTGGGCTACTAAGCTCGGGCTTGCGGAGATGCTCAAGGGCGGCGTGATCATGGACGTGGTCAACGCGGAGCAAGCCGTGATCGCACAAGAAGCAGGGGCCGTCGCCGTAATGGCCCTGGAGCGCGTCCCTGCCGATATTCGCAAAGACGGTGGCGTGGCACGCATGAGCGATCCCAGAATGATCAAAGAGATCATGGCCGCCGTCACCATTCCCGTGATGGCAAAAGCACGTATCGGGCATATTATCGAGGCGCGTATCTTAGAGGCCCTGGGCGTGGACTTTATTGACGAGTCCGAGGTACTGACCCCTGCAGATGAGCAATTTCACATCCACAAGCACGACTTTAGCGTCCCATTTGTCTGTGGCTGCCGGAATCTGGGTGAGGCGCTCCGTCGCATTGGAGAGGGCGCGGCGATGATCCGCACCAAGGGCGAGGCAGGAACCGGCAACGTGGTCGAGGCCGTGCGCCACATGCGTGCGCTCATGGGCGGCATTCGCAAGATCCAGTCTATGGACGAAGCCGAGCTGATGAACGAGGCAAAAGAGCTACAGGCCCCCTACGAGCTGGTTCTGGAAGTGGCCAAAACCGGTCGGCTCCCGGTGCCAAACTTCTCCGCAGGCGGCGTGGCAACCCCGGCGGATGCGGCTCTGATGATGCATCTGGGCGCGGAGACGGTCTTTGTGGGCAGTGGCATCTTCAAGTCCGGCGATCCCGCGGAGCGTGCCAAGCGCATCGTGGACGCGGTTCTCTACTACAAAGACTACGCCAAGCTCGCCGAGATCTCGGAGAACCTAGGCGAGCCAATGGTCGGCATTGACATCCGCACCATCCCCGATGTCGAGCGCTTCGACAAGCGCGGCTGGTAGTCGCTTAGATGTTCCGGCACTATAGCTTCTGCCCACGGTGCCGCACCGAGCTTCAGACCCGGCGCTTCCCGTCTGATACAGACGCGGAGCGCCGGATGTGCGACTCCTGTGGCTTTCTCTACTGGAACAACTCCCGACCTACCGCTGGGGGCGTAGTGGAAGATGCTCAGGGCCGCGTGCTCCTCGGACGACGTGGCATCGAGCCCTCCAAGGGACTCTGGGATCTACCTGGCGGTTTTCTGGAGCCGGGCGAGCATCCTGAAGCGGGCATGAAGCGCGAGCTTTGGGAAGAGACGGGGTTATTAGTAGATCCGGTAAAATTACTAGGATTTTACATGGACCAGTACGGTGATGACCCCCATGAGCACACCCTCAATATCTTCTATCTGTGTAGAGTTATGGGTGGCAAAGCACAAGCATCCGATGATATGGCGGAGCTAGACTGGTTTTCCCCCGATACCCTCCCGGAGAGTCGAGAGCTCGCCTTTCAAAACGTGAGAGACGCACTGGTAGACTGGAAAAAAATAAAAAATGGCACGTAAGCGAGTAGGAGTTCTGGCACTACAGGGCGACTTTGAGGCGCATATCAAGGCGGTCAATGCCGCAGGGGGCGAGGGCTTTGAGGTGCGCAGCATTCAAGAGCTGGCAACAGCGGATGCCCTGATCTTGCCCGGTGGTGAGAGTACCACGATGGGCTACCTGCTCAAGCGCTTCGGCCTGGATACGGCAATTCGTGCTTTTGAAAAACCGATCTGGGGAACCTGTGCGGGGATGATCTTACTCGCGAGTCGCATCACGGAAGGTGAGAAGCGCGGCGGTCAGCCGCTACTGGGCCTGATGGATATGGGTGTGGCTCGCAATGCCTTTGGGCGACAGAGAGACTCGTTTGAGGCTGATCTGGACTCACCGCTGGGCCGGGTGCACGGGGTCTTTATTCGAGCGCCCTATGTCAGTGAGTGGGGGCCAGCTGTCGAGCCACTTGCCCGCTACGAAGATAAAGTCGTGCTGGTACGCCAGAAAAACTGGCTCGCCTCCGCCTTTCATCCCGAGCTCACCGAGGATACGACTCTACACCGGGCGTTTCTAGAGAGCACCTAATGCAGTCCCCCTTACGCCCCCCCAGCACACCACGACCAAAAGCCCCGCCCACCAACACGACTCCCGAGCCCCTGCTCACCATTGGCGATAACCGTCCCCGCTGGAAAGAGCGCTGGACACGCCTGTTCCCCCGCATACGGAGCCTCAGTCTTGCCCCAGATGGTGCTGTGGCCTTGTTAGATGAGCAAAAACAAGTCCAGCTTCTGGAACCACAGACAGGGATTACCCTCTGGACAGCCGCGCCTCTCTCGCTAGCAAACCGTGTTGTGGCAGTGCGGGGAAGGCGGGTACTGGTGGGAGCTCTGTACAACCCCTCTGTGAAGAAAGCCTGGATACTGGGGCCTGCTACCACGCAGACATATGCCTTTGCCCTGCCAGGAACGCTCTGGAGCTTGGTCGCCACTCCCGATGGCAACAAGGCTTTTTTTGGTACCAGCGCCCATCAGATTCTCGCCGTCTCTCTGCTGAGTACTCAACCTCCCCTTGTCTGGAAGCTCAGCGCTGTGCCCGATAGTCTTGCGGTCTCCACCGATGGCTCTGCGGCTCTTACCGGAACCTGGCTGCCCGCAGGGGTTCGCAGGCTCGGGGGCTGGGCCTACGGCGACTCCGATACCGCCCGCTGGCAAGAGGTTCAGATCTCCGCCGATGGCGCCACCGCAATTAGCCTCTCGGGACACGGCCCACGACGTGATGAGCGCGATCTGGAGCTAACGGGCTACGATATGGAGTCGGGGGTACGGCTCTGGGAGAAACGCATCCCCGGAACTCGGGCTCAGGCGATTGTCTCAGCGGATGGCCAGCGAGTCGCGCTGAGCTACGTGACCATGACGGGACGCGGTGACGAGACCAAGCGATTGCTGCTACTCAACCGTGATGGAACCGCCCGGGGCGATGAAAAAGGCGGGCGTTTTTTCGCCCCCCGGCTCGTCGCTCTTTCCGCACAGGGCGAGCGCACGACGGTTCTGGACGGCGAGCGGGCGTTGTTTGTCCTCGATCAGGAGGGTAAGACGCGCTGGCGGCTCACGCTCCCTACCAGAGCACCGATTCAGCAGACAATCTCCACGCCCGATGGAGCCTTCCTACTCCTCGTGCGCACCGACGGCACTCTGACTCTCTACGAGGCTCTCCCATGAGTCTCTCCAGCGACCTTACTGCCTTTATCCAGACCAGCACAGGCGACTTTGATTCGCTCGCGCTGCGGCTCTTTGCCTACCAGTACACGCACAACCTCCCCTACCAGCGCTTCTGCAATGGACGCGGTCAGACTCCAGCCACCGTCACGCGCTGGCAGGAGATTCCCGCTGCCCCTGCCGCCGCCTTCAAGCGCTTCCCCCTCACGTGTGTCCCGGAGAGCGCGTGCGTGAAAGTCTTTCACTCCTCAGGCACCACAAGCAGCGAGACCAGCCGCCATTTTATGAGCGCCAAGGCTCTGGAGCTCTACAAAGCCTCGCTCAAGGAAGGCTATGCGCACGCCATCCCCAAGTGTGAGGCGGGAATTATGGCCCTCATGCCCTCACCCGATGAAGCGCCACACTCGTCGCTCTCGTTCATGCTGGAGGCACTTGGTGCGACGTTCGCCACGCCCAAAACACTCCAGATCTTGCGACACCCCACCTGTTACTTTGGAACCGCCTTTGCCTGGGTAAACTTCTTCGATGCAGATCCCAATACGCATCTTGTGCTTCCAGAAGGCTCTGTGGTGATCGAAACCGGAGGCTTCAAAGGCCGCAGCCGCGAGGTCGAGAAGTCTGAGCTTTACGAACTCTTCACCGAGCGCCTCGGAGTTTCCCCAACGCACTGCTACTCCGAGTATGGGATGAGTGAGCTGGCGAGCCAGTTCTATAGCCAAGGCGTAGATGGCCCTAAGCTCGCGCCTCCGTGGCTCAAGACACGCATTCTTGATCCCGTCACCGGAACCGATACTGCGCCTGGTCAGCTGGGCCTACTGGCCCACTACGATCTGGCAAACTACAACTCTGTTTTGGCCATTCAGACTGAGGACATGGGGATATGGGACGAGCGCGGTGGCTTTCAGCTCCTAGGCCGCGCCCCCGGTGCCGTACTTCGTGGTTGCTCACTTTTAGCGGAGTAGCTTGCCTTCGAGGGCTATATCGGGGCCGTAGCGACGAACACGAAGGCTCTCCAGGGCAATTAGAGTAGGCAAGCCAGGGCCATCCAGAGGAGTGGGAGCGTGGGCTCCCCCAATCAGCTTGGGAGCGAGAAAGAAAAGGCAGCGGTCTACGGCCAGCGCGGCATGAAAGGCCGCCGCCAGCGCCCCACCTGACTCCAACAACACGTCGAGCAGGCCGCGCTCCGCCAGAACCGCAAGCGCAACCGCCACAGAGACCCGCCCCGACTCGTCGGCGGGGAGTGTGATAAGCTCCGCATCCCAGCCCTGGCTAGCTGTCGCCTGCTGGCAGGTGAGGATCAGCGTGCCGGGGCGGTTGAGCTTTGCGCTCTGGGGTGTGCGAAGCATTGAGTCAAAGATCACCGGAGTAGGACTGGTGCCACGCACCAGCCGAACCGTCAGCTCAGGATCATCGGCGAGAACCGTCCCCACCCCGACAATCACCGCATCAGACTTGGCACGCAGGCGGTGCACGGCGCGGCGGGCAGGCTCGCTGGTGATCGCAAGCGGCGCAGCATGGCTCGCGGCAAGCTTGCCGTCGAGCGTCATCGCGGCTTTGTGCGTGACATAGGGCATGCCTGTACGCTGGTGCTTCAGAAACGCCCGATGTGCTTCCTTTGCCTGCTCCTCACAAACGCCAACCGTGAGCGCGACTCCGGCAGCTTCCAGCTGCGCAAAGCCTTCCCCGCTCACCTGAGGGTTAGAATCAAGCGTCGCCGCCACCACCCTCACAATACCCGCCTGAGTACAGTGATGGGTACACGGCGTGCGCTCGGAGCCATCAGGGCGCTGCCAGTGTGAGCAGGGCTCCAGGGTAGTATAAAGTGTAGCACCACGCGCCCGCTCCCCGGCAAGGCGCAGCGCCATCGCCTCCGCGTGCACTTTTGGGGTGCTGTACGTCCAGCCCTCACTGATGAGTTTGCCAGCTTTGACAACCACTGCTCCCACCCCAGGGCTGGGATGAGTTTTCACCCGATTGGTTAGCCGCAGCGCCCGCCGCATCCAGAAAACATCCTCATCACTGGGCATTGCGCTGCTTCTGAGCCTCTTCTATCGTCTGCTGAATCGCTTGCTGGATCACCTGGCGCTCCGCTTTACGCACGGTCACAAAGGACTCAAGAGCATCCAGAAGTGCAATACACGGCAGGCTAATTCCCAGGCAGTAAATGGAGATAAGAAGAGCAAGCTTCTGAAGCAGGCCCACACGGCCTACGAACTCTCGTCCCATAAAGATGGTCAAGAGTACCAAAAAGAGGCAGAGCATCGCCATTCCTGCGGTGCGGTAGAGGCGCGAGCGTGGGGAGAGTGCCCCGTAGCCACGGGAGTAGAAGAGGATGGTCAACGCGATGGCAACCACTAGCAAGACGCCAAAAACGACCGTCAGACTCATGGCCCCACGACCTCCCGAAGCGCCGCGATGCCCGCAGCAACACCCGCAGCGTGATTGAAGACCGCCGAGCCCGCCACGAGTACATCTGCCCCATCGCGAGCCAGCCCTGGCGCGGTCTTGACATTCACACTACCATCTACGCTGATCTTGAACGTGGCCCCTGTCTCGGCGCGCAGCCTGGCAAGCTCCCCGACTTTGCGGGCTGCAATGGGAAGAAACGCCTGGCCACCAAACCCCGGATTGACCGTCATCACCAGCACTAGGTCCAGATCTTCTAAAACGTAGCGCAGGATCTCCGGCGAGGTTGCGGGATTGAGCGCCACTCCTGCCAGACAGCCCGCCTCACGAATCGCGGCCAGTGTCCGCTGCAGGTGAGCTGTTGCCTCTTGGTGCACCGTGATGGCGTGTGCTCCTGCGGCAGCAAAGGGCTCGATGTAGCGCTCGGGCTCCACCACCATCAAGTGAACATCAAAAAAGGCTGCTGGGCAGAGCGGGCGCAGGGCACGAACCACCTCGGCCCCAAAGCTCAGATTCGGCACAAAGCGCCCGTCCATGACGTCTACATGGAGCCATGTCTCGCCAGTTGCCAGTGCCTCTTGGGCCTGCTGACCGAAGCGAGCATGATCTGCTGCCAGCAGTGAGGGAGCCAGCTCAATTGCCACGTTAGCGTCCCTTCACGGCGAGAGTCTGCGCCTTGAGGTCATCGTTGTCGTAGAGCTTAATGATGATAGGTCGCCCCACTCCCGAAATTTCCGTGGCGACGGTCTGCCCTGGCCCGTGCATATTGTCGTAGCCGGTATGGGTTCCCTCAGAGTCCTCCACCTGAATGACGATATGGTGCTGCTGGCCGTCCTGTGGCGTTCGGTAAGGAACCCGGAACGTGCGCTGCCGCGTGTCTTCAGGATCAGGCAAGCCTGCGGGATTCGTGCCAGGATCAGGTGCTGTTGGCATCGTAGGCGCAGGAGTGGGGGGGGGGGTTGGCTCCGGTGTCGGCTCAGGCTCTGGCCCCTTCGAGAGCGTCAGGTCAATCTTTGTGCCGCGCGCACGACGCTCCGAGCCATCTCCGCGCGGGAGCTGTTCCAAAACAACGCCTGTGGGGGTGATGGGATCAAAGCGCCGTGAGATCGTTCCCACTTTAAGGCCCACTTTTTCCAGATCTTTTTGCGCTTTATCCAGCGTGACTTCTTCAACATTGGGGATGAGTACCATCTCAGGGCCTTTAGAAACCCAGATGGTGACCTCTTTCCCTTCTAGAATCTTATCTCCTGGGCGCTCTTTCTGCTGATAGATCGTATTGGCAGGTTTATCATCCATGTAGACCTGATCTTGAACGGCAAGCTTGAAGTGTGATTCGTTGGCAATCGCCTTCGCCTCGGTAAGTGTCTTGCCCCTAAGCTCCGGAACCACAACCTGATTGGCGGGACTCAGGAAAGGCTTAATCCAGTTAAAGACAAGTGCACCTGCTCCAATGAGGGCTAGCAACAAAAATAAATTGACGGCCAGTAAAACGCCACCGATCCGCCGGGGCGCAGGTGCCTCTTCGTGGTCTATCTCCTCCATAGATCTATCACTTTTCTCCTTCGTATTCTTTTTTGGTAGAACATCCGTTGAAACGGCCTTCGAGACACGTCGCCCTGTGTCCGTTGGGTTCTCCACAATACTGGGTATCACAGCAACCACAGGAGCGACAGTGTCTAAGCTCCCCTCGCCATCCAGCGGCGACCAAGCCAGTGATCGGCCAAAGCGCAGTGCTTCCCGAATCTTTCGGAGATCGACAAGGAGATCGGTGGCGCTTGTATAGCGATCCTGAGGGCGCTTGGCTAGTCCCTTGAGAATAACTCCTTCCAGTGCTCTTGGCACCGCGAGATTGACCGCACGTGGTGAGTGCGGCTGCTCTTGGGCATGGCGGAGTGCAAGCTGGACGGCATTATCTCCTTTAAAGGGTGTCTCTCCCGTTAACATCTCATACAAAATCGCCGAGAGTGCGTAGAGATCTGCCGATGTTGTCGCTAACGAGTGGGTCGCTAGGTCAGGGGCCGCATAGTGCGCCATTCGCATCAGGACACGGGGATCTTCTTTTGTGAGCAGCGCATAGGTGGATGATGTCCCAAAGCCACTCACCTTTACCTGCCCCTCTGGCCCAATTAAGATATTTTGCGGGCAGAGATCCCCGTGCGCAATTCCGCGCGGATGCGAGTACTCCAGTGCTTCTGCCAGGGCGAGGGCAATGTCCACAGCAGCCGTCAGCTGAAGCGGAGCCACACGCTTGATGCGCTCTTTAAGGTCAATTCCTCGAACAAACTCCTCCACATGGTAGAGAAGAGTCAGTGCCACATCTTCGCCGACATCATAAGAGCGTGCAATCCCCGAGTGTGTCAGAGAGAGTGTCTCCGCCCAACCGGCCCGCAGACTCTCGATAATATCGGAGCGCTGTGCGTGCTCAGAGCGCAAGGTCTTGAGCGTCACAATTCGGTTGAGCTGCCGATCCCGTGTTCGGAAAGAGGCCAGCAGTGGCCCTTCCCCAAGAAACTCTAGAACCTCGTAGCGCTTTCCCACCACCCGGTTGATCAGATAGACACGATCTTTATCTGCAGAAGCGGCATCTGTCGTCGGAGCATCGTCACTCGGCATGATTGTTTTTTCCTTTCTGACCAAGCAGTGATACAACAAGCATCACCACGCTAACCAGTAGAACCACACTGTAGAGTACCGTAAATACACTCATGGGCAGGGCCATCCCGAGAGCAGGTGCAAAAAAAGTAAACCCTACCACACCAAACCAGAGCGCACAAAGCGCTTCTTTGCCGACTCCACCTGATTGCATTGTACCTTGCGCTCCTTTAGTCCAAACCTAAACCTTGGCGATGCGTTGTCAGCCCCACTTGAACCAGTTTTGTTGGCACTGTCATCAGTTCAACCTGTCCAAGCTGCTTAACCAAGATAAAACGGGCTTCACCCGCCTCCGCTTTTTTATCACGAGCTGTCAGTGCAATTAATGTCTCATCGCTCACGTCATCCGGAAGGTCTGTCGGAAGCCCGAGCGCTACGAGAGTCGCCCGCAGCTCCTGCGTAAGCTCGGAAGGGGTGACACCCAGCTGCTCTCCAATGAGCGCTGCAGAGATCATCCCAATCGCCACTGCCTCACCATGCTTATAGCGACGGTACTTCGTGGCACTTTCCAAGGCATGACCAATCGTGTGGCCAAAGTTCAAGATCGCCCGAAGCCCTGTTTCTTCCCGCTCATCTGCCGTCACCACATCAGCTTTGAGCTGGCAGGAACGCTCAACAACGGCAGCAATCGCCTCTGCGTCCCCCCGCAAAAGCAAGCCCGCCTGCTCCCGAAGCGTTGTCAGTAGCTGGGGGTCTTGAATCACCCCGTACTTCACCACCTCCGCAAGACCAGAGCGTACTTCGCGGCGTGGCAGTGTCTGGAGGAGTGTGGGATCAATCACCACACAGCGGGGCTGATGGAAGGCTCCCACCAGGTTTTTCCCCTCACGAAAGTCTACACCTGTCTTCCCCCCAACCGAGGAGTCTACCATCGCCAGAAGGGTTGTCGGGACTTGTACATAGTCAAGACCACGCAGGTAAGTGGCAGCGACATAGCCTGCCATATCTCCAACCACACCGCCCCCAAGCGCCACGATCAGTGTCTTTCGATCCAGAGCGGGCGTGAGCTGATAGAGAGCGTCGTAGAGCCGGGTGATCGTGGTGAGGTTTTTATAGCGCTCCCCGGCGGGAAAGTGTACGCTCTCGACCTGAAATCCCGCTCGCTCCAAGCTCTGAGACACTCCCGCTTCCCAGTGTCGCGCAATGCGGGGTTGGGTTACGACCACCGCACGGGACGAGTGAGCGACAGCAGCACAGTGCGGGCCTAGAGCGGCGAGGGAGTCCGCTCCAATATGGATCTCGTAGTCCCTGCCCTCAGAGAGGGCAACGGGTACACGACTCACGAAATCCCCTTCTGTTTTTGAAACCGGCGCACAATCTCTTCCGCGAGCGCCCGAGGGGACCGATCCGATGTATCCACCAGGATGTGACAAGCTTTCTGATAGAGGGGGCCACGCTCCGCGAGCATACGCAAGATTTGTGTCAGTGCAGGCTCCTCCCCACTTGTTAATAACGGGCGCTGTCCAGGGCGACGGCTGACGCGCTCAGCGAGGACATCGGGGTGTGCAGTCAGATAGACAACAAGGCCGGCACCGCGCAGCGCCGCAACATTCTCTTCGCGCAAAATCGCCCCACCACCCGTCGCGATGACCTGCCGTTCCCCCGCAGTCACCCCTAATAAAATCTCCGTCTCTCGATCTCGGAATGCCATCTCACCATCACGCATGAACAAGGTAGGGATAGAGCATCCCGCAACACGCTCCACCAGGCTATCTGTATCCGTAAAATGCCAGCCAAGCAGCTGGGCAAGCTGCCTGCCCACGGTACTTTTCCCGCTCCCCATAAATCCAATCAGCGCAATATTATCAAGCATCTAACTGATGTATTGTATCGTACACAAACAAAAAGTCGGGTGGCAGCTGCCACCCGACTTTATTTCACCCACAGAAGCTCTTACAGGTTTGAGCCGCCGCCGCCTGTATTGATCTCCTCAATAATACGAGGAGTCACAAAGATGAGCGTCTCGACACCCGTGACCGTGTTCGATTTCTGCTTAAAGAGCTCACCAATCAGCGGCAGACTTGACAAGAACGGGATACGCAGCTCGCCACCATCTTCCTGCTTTGTGATAAACCCACCCAGCATCATCGTCTCGCCACTTTTGATACGGCGGAACGTAGAAACTCCCTGAGTCGTGGAGCGTGGAGGAGTATTGGGCGTAATAGCCGTGGTAAACGACTGTAGCTGTGGGTTTAGCAACATGCTGATCGTACCATCACCATTAATATGGGGTGTCACGAAGAACTGGTTACTTGCCGTAATTGGAATAGGCTGGGTAGCAACCGTCGGCTGCCCACCTAGCTGTCCAGGAATCACAACAGACTGGTTGATAAAGGCCGTATCAAAGATAAACACACTTGCAGGGGTGTTGTTCGACGTACTGATGATAGGAGCCTGGAGAATCCGGTTTGTCTGCTTGATATAGGCAGCGCGCAAGCTTGCAACAGCATTTCCGGAAGCGTACTGAACCGCCAGGTTCGGTGCGCTACCCGCTGCCGCTTGCTGGCTGAGATCAAGGTTATTTGCGGGACTAAACTGCCACTGGATTCCAAAGCTGTTCACATCCTGAATGTTGACCGTGACAAACTCAGCGCGAATCTCAACTTGTTTTGGTGCAACGTCCAGCAGACGAATCAGCGCTTTTAGCTCGTCAATATCAGCAGGGTCTCCTTGGACAATGAGAGTATTATCGGCATCACTGGAGAGGATATTGTCAATACCTGGAGGACGAAGCGAGCGCTGGTTCTGTCCTTGGCCGCCCGCACCAGGCTGGCCACCACCGATACCACCACCGGGCTGACCGCCAAAACCACCACCTTGGCGCCCACCACCGCCGAAGCCACCAGCACCACCACCGAAGCCACCGCCGCCCATCATGCCGCCGCCCATCATGCCACCACGTTGACCTGCTCCCAGAACACCGGAGCCCGTCAGATCGGTGGGAAGAATAGGGTTGCCATTCGGCTGCAAGATGTTCGGCGGGGCAAGAGGCTGCATATTTCTGCTTGCTGCCATTGCCTCAGGAATAATCATTGTCTTGACGAGGTAGTTATAGGTAGGATCATCCATCAACTTCACAAAATCCGAGGGGGCCAGGAAATTGAGGGGGATCTTCACAAACTGCGACTTGGAACGCGCAGGTGCGGTCGGGACAACGACGGTCGCGACAGGCTCTGGCGTCTTAGATTTTTCCACAACGGGTGCTTGACCGGCAGGTCGAAGATAGTAAATCCCGTCGCTCTCTTCAACAGAAGCTCCGGCAGCTCGCGCAATCGCCTTCAGCGTCGCCTCAACGCCTTTGTCTCGTAGCTTAAGAGTGATCTTCTGGTAAGCATTAGCCTTGTCCCCAGGAATAATCACGACATTATCTAAACCGCTCTGCTGCGCAAGAATCGTAATTGCTTCCTCAAGACGAGCGTCCCGAAGATCAATATCAAGCGTACTGCTAGACTCTTTAACGGGCGTCGCTTGCGCCCGTGCCACCGACACCGTTGCCGCCAGCGAGATCGAAAACGCACACGTCAGTAACAAAGCACTACGCTGCCAGGGATTTTGCATACATATCCTCCAAAACTCCGCAACACTTTCGCTTCTTATTTATTTTACGAAAATGCTATACAGGGGCGGGATTCCGCCCCTGATTAACTAACTTGATTATTTCAATACTTTGAGCGAGCCAACATAAGCAGAAGCTTAGCGACCAAAACCACCGAAGCCGCCGCCCATGCCGCCCATGCCGCCCATCATGCCGCCGCCCATGCCGCCCATGCCGCCCATCATGCCGCCGCCCATGCCGCCCATGCCACCCATCATGCCGCCCATGCCGCCGCCCATGCCGCCCATGCCACCCATCATGCCGCCCATGCCGCCGCCCATGCCGCCCATCATGCCGCCGCCCATGCTCATAGCACGCGTAAAGAAGCTCACATTGATGACGCCACCTAAAATCTGGCTCAGATCCATAGGATCAAGATAGGTCAAGTTGATGCGCTCGTAAGCTGCATTTGGCCGAGCGATTTCCTCGGTTCCTGTGGGAGCAGAGGTTGTGTCTTGTGGGTTCTGATTAATCACACGGGGCTTGACAATCCAGACACTATTCTCCTTGGTGTAGGTCAAAGGAACGCTTGCGGCACGCATGATCAGTTTAAGCGCATTCTCGAAAGGCTGCTCAGTGATCTTAAGCGTGACAAAACCGACAACATTATTGTCAATAATGTAGTTATTGATTCCTGCCTGCTTGAAGGCAGCCTCCAGCGTCGAGCGAATCGGCGCATCTTGAAGGTCAAAGGTCACATTGTTTAACTTCTCTTGTCGCGCTGAAGCACTCGTAGGAAGAGCAACAACCACTCCTCCGATTAAGATAGTCAGTGCCAAAAACTTCATCTTATTCATAGTTCATTTCCTTGTCTTGCTTTACCCCGCAAAACCCAAACTCTACACCATTATACCCACTTGATTTCAAAGCGCCAAGAGGTATTTTTATCCTGTTGGAGCTCCTCCAACACCGGCTTTACCGCCGGGTCCCATGCCGCCGGGTCCCATGCCACCGCCGGGCCCCATGCCACCACCAGGCCCCATGCCACCACCAGGCCCCATGCCACCGCCTGTTCCTCCCGTTGAGAACTGCTGGCGAAGAGCATCACGAACGGCGGGAGCCAAACCGGAGAGCTTCACCTCAACCGAACGTCCATCTTTCGCACGCAGAATTAAGCTCTCCATAGAGATAGACTCCACGACCAAAGGAGCAACGCCGGGGACGCCACTCTCGACTTCCGCACCAGGTTGTACGATTGTGATCGTCGAATCAGGTGGTGCACCAGACTCGATAATGGCTGTAATACCTCCGTTATAGAACACACCAGCGACACGCCGCGCGACAGGAGGCAGAGGCGGAAGCGAGTCAATGTCTGTGCTTGGCTCGGGCGTTGGTGGCACGAGCGGCAGAGGAGCTTGCGTACGATGGCTGATCACATAGTCCCAAGCAGGCGTGATCTGGACGACCGGCTTAAACATAGACTCGAAAGGATCTTTACGTGACGCCAGCGCAGGAGCCCCATCCCTGATAGGAGCAGGCTTAGCACCAGGCAATCCGCCACCCATAGGCATACCCCCTTGCCCAGACATATCTGACCCACCACCACCCCACAGCTTCTTCATACTCTCAGGAGCGGTATCAAAGGCAGTTGAACGACCTCCTGCTACTTTAGGAGCACCACCTCCCGTAAGAGTGGATGTTCCTCCCCCAGTAGACACACCACCAGGCATCATATCTTGCGGAGGGCGGCCTTGCATCGCAGGATCACCACCTGTTGGTGCCTGAGCAGGAGGGCTGTCAGAAGAACTACAACCTATAAGACTAATCACCCCAAGGAGGGCCAAAGATAATACCAACGTATTTGTTTTCATCACGTGTTCTCTTCTCTTTCGCAAAGGCTCAGGCAATTTAAGCCCCTCCCATAGTTGCCATTCCAGCAGCACCAGGCATCGACTTACCACCACCACCCATATCAGGCCCCATGCTACCACTCATGCCGCCGCCCATCATGCCACCGCCCATGCCGCCCATCATGCCGCCACCCATACCTCCAGCGCCTGCGCCACCTGAGGCAGCAGGGAAGTTCGGGCCGGGTTTATCCCCTTGCGTGAACTCAAAGATCTGGATGTTATAGCTACCCATCAGACGAGGGGAGTTTCCTTGCAAATTGAAACCTGTCACCAGTACCAAGCGATCAAAATTATTCCAGCGCTCGACATGGCGAAGGACAGCATCAAAGTTACCAGAGACCGTCACCGCCCCTTTGTTGTCGGCCAGAATTGGCATACTGCACTGGTTCGGGTCGTTGGGAGGCGGATAGAGGCTAAAGCTTGACTGTACGATCTGTACCCCCTTATCTGCCTTAACAAACTTCTCCAGCTTTGGACCGAGGTCGTAGAGCTGCTCTTTCTGGATCTGCTGCCAAGCGGTATAGAGATTGGAGACATTGATGCGAGGCATGAAGCGCCTGTCATAGCGCCCCCAGTCAGCCTTAGCCGCCGCAACACTCACAAGAGCTGCCTTGAATTTCTTATCCGCCTGTGGCTTGGTCTGTGCTATCTGATCGCGTGCCTCGAAGCGAGCTTGCTCTTTCGCAATTTCCTCATTTCTTGGCGAGTTCAGGGTAAACCAGAGAGTTAGCACTGCAATCAGTGAGAGAACTCCAAAGATGATCCAAATTTGAGGACGTGTTACTTTACTCATAGTTTTTTTCCTCCTACCGTACTAATCGGTAGGTGCCCCTCCACTCTTACCACCACCGGCTGCGGGAGGCATTCCCCCATCACCGCCAGGCCCCATTGCCCCAGGTCCCATGCTACCACTCATGCCACCAGAGCTCATGCCGGGAGGCATCCCACCTGTCATCCCACCTGCCATGCCAGCGGCACCCGCAATTGGAGCCATGGGTGGTACGACATTGTGAATGAGCTGAGCGGCAACCTGAATGGGGAACCCACGCTGCGCATCGGGAGGAAGCTGACGGATCTGCTGCATGCGCTGCCAGTCCGGCATCCCTTGAATACTCAGGGCCTTCAGGTCCGGGTTTCCAAAAAGTGTCAGGTAGAAACGTCCTACATCTTCCAGTTTCGGCACCGAGGCGCTAATACTCAGGCTATCTCCCTGAACCGCCATACTGTTGTACTCCACACCACGGTAGGTGTAGCGCGCAACATTACGATAGACCAAGCCAGGAAATCGGTTGTAGTACTGGATGTTCTTGACAAAATCCACTTTGGCCTGAATCGGCGCAATCTTGGCAAGCTCGTCTTTGGTCTTTTGTTCGGTGGCTTCAACAGCCGCCGCAGCCGTGTCGGCATTGTTTGCAGCCGTCAGGGTCTCATTGTATTTTGGATCCTGAAACGCAAAACGATAGACAAGCGGCGCGGCGATACAGGCCGCCAAGACAGAACCCGCCCACCACCAGGTGGCCCGAGTCTTCTTTTGTTCCGCGATATAAGCTGGTAAGAGGTTGATGCGCAGCATCGTATTCTAGTCTTTCCCTTGAGAGGTTTGCTCAGTCAGACTACTCTTTTCAGAGTAGTCTTCAAAAAATTATTCTTTTCCGAGAACCGCATCACGCGCGGCAAGTCCCAGAGCGACGGTCATTGCCGAAGCGATCTCCATACGGCGTGTCACCGACATGTTCTTAGACACGACATTTAGCCCGGCAAAGGGATCGGCGACGCTTGTTGGGACTCCTAGATCGTACTCAATGTACTGATCCAGATTCTGCACACGAGCGGAGCCCCCACAGAGCAGGATCAGATCCATCGTGTCGTTAGGATACTTCGAGCGGAAGTAATCCACAGATCGTCGCAGCTCCATCACAAACTCACCCAGCATCGGCAAGATCGCATTGAAAACTTCTTTGCGACGCTCATAATGAGGCTCAACTTGCTCCACAGGGACCATCGCAGGCTCCACCACAACAGGTGCGTCGGCAATATCGGGCGCGGCTTCCTCAAACGGGCTCGCGAAAGGATTCGCAGGCTCGGCGAAGGGATTTGTCGCGGTTGAGTTGGCAAAGGGATTGTCATCGGCAATATCAAAGGGAGAAGCGGGTGCCGCCGCTGGAGTCTCACCACCGCCAAAGAGGGGAGGTGGCAAAGGGGCGCTCATGTCCACGTCGAAGGGTGTCGAGATACCAGCGTCTTCCATTCCCCCCGCCGTACCGTACATCATCTCATCGGCCTGACCACTCTTAACCAGATCCATCAAGATGACGGCATGTGCCCGCTTCTCGTCCTCGGCAGCATCCATCGAGAGCCCTAGGCGATCCGCAATGGCTCGGGTGAGGTTGTCGCCACCGAGCGGAATCGTACGGGGGTAGCGCAGTGCGCCTCCCTTGAAGACGCCCACATCGGTCTGTGATGCGCCCATGTTGACGATCACCACATTTTTACTCTGCAGTCCCTCTTTCGAGAGATCAATCAGAGCACGACCTACCGCAAGCGGCTCAACATCAATGACCAGTGGCGTTAGCCCGGCGGCGGTCAGGGTGTTGATGTGCTGGGCGATCATGTCCCGCTGAGCAACCGCAAGCAGCACTTCCATGTTGGGATTATTGGGATCGTTATCCGTCTCGGGATTGTCAATTTTCTGGAAAGACAGCTCAACATCACTGGCGGCGAAGGGAATATGGCGCTCGACTTCCCACTTCATCGTCTCGGCCAGCTCGCTCGGGGTCATCTTAGGAACCTCGATCACGCGCACGACCATTCCTGCGGCCCCCGCCACGGAACAGACGCACTTCGTGGCCTTGATGCCATTTTTCGTGCGCATCTGCTTCAGCGCTGCCCCGAGTGTTTTCGGATCGGCGATGACTCCCTGCATCACTGTACCCGGCGGGGTGTTTTCGATAGCAAGGCCCGTGACACGCAAGCCACTGCCTGCCCCACTCACCTCAACCATCTTAATGGTCTGTGTTCCGATGTCCAAACCGACGAACGCTCCGCCGCTCGGTCTGGCACGAACCACTGGTTTTGGACGTGGAGCAGCCTTCGCTCCTCCGCCTTTTTTAGTCCCTTCGCCCAATCTCGCCACTACGCTTGTCCTTCCTTCTCTTCCCTACCGAGTGAGAGTATGCGCAATTATACGGTCTCTGCATTTTCTATGTCAAGCAAAAAAGAAGAAAGGGCTGCACATGGCAGCCCCATCGACATTACGAGCGTCCCCTTTTGAACCAATTAAGGATTCCACCAAGGCCTGTCGCCTTGGCTCTAGAGCGGTCTTTTCCCTGGTCCCCATCCTCATAATCACTATCAAAGTCGTCAAACTCATCATCAAAATCATTATCAAATTCATCCAGATATTCTTCATCATCGGGATCAAAATCAAAGCTGATAACGTCATCCTCGTCGGCCTTGCTCAGAATGGACTCTTGATGCGCAGGATTGGATAGCTCCACCGAACGGGCAGTAGGTGTCTCAATATTTCCTAGGAGAGGCGAGGTAGACCAGTTGGTCTTGAGTGGCTCACTTGCCTTGGGTGGCTCGCTGGGGCTCACGGGTGGAACCGGAATGATAATGGTAGGTGGCTCAGGCAGAGACTGCGGTGCGACCGTCGGGATTGTGGGCACCACCAGAGTCGGCTTCGGCGGCTCTTCTACGAAAGGCTTGGGCAGCTCGACAGATTTGCCTAGCTCCACCCCAACAGCTTTGGGGGTCTCAATCACGGGTACAGGGGGCACTTCAGGCACAATCGCGGGCTTAGGGGCAACAGGCTCGTCCACAACACCTGGATTTCGGAGCGAGGGAGTGGGACGGGAGGCGAGGAAGTCTATTTCGTCGTCCTCCTCCTCATCGTCTTCACTCTCGAAATCGGAGGCTAGACGCTCAAAGCGCTCTTCTTCTTCCAGAGCCGTGCGGGAGGGATCACGGCCCGGAGCCGGCGCATTTTCCGTGGGCTTCAGGCGTGGGTAGTACTGATTGTGGTAGTGAACCGAGTCCACACTCTCTGAGGGCGCCGCATTGAGAACAACTCCGATCAGATTGGCATTGGCCTTGATCAGCATTCCCTTGACTTGCTCAACAGCACCGCGTGGCACATCCCCGGCACGAATCACCAGCATGGTCGCGTCTATAAACGACGACATGATCGAGGCATCCGAGAACGTGATCGCTGAGGGAGCATCGTAGATCACGATATCGGCAACGGTCTTCAAGCGCTCATGAAGCTCGCGCATTTGCTGTGAGCCAACCAGCTCACTGGGATTGAGCGGAGGCGCTCCCGAGGTCATCACTAAAAGCGACTCGATCTCGGTGCGCTGTAGGACTTCGTCAATGGCAAGACTCGCGCCTGCCAGCAGCGTGGTAAGCCCCTTCTGGTTGGGAAGAGAAAATACCCCGTGTAGGCTAGGATGGCGCAGATCCGCATCGACCAAGATCACTTTTTTCCCGGCCTGTGCCAGCGTGATCGCCAGGTTCGTCGCTGTCGTTGTGGCCCCCTGGCCGGGCTTGACGGTGGCAATTAAAAGCGAGCGGAACGGGTGCTCGATCTGTGTAAAGAGAATATCGGTACGCAGCAAGCGATACGACTCTGCCGTGGGCGAGAGCGGGTCCAGATAGGCCACGCGTGGTGCCCGCCTAGGGTCGGGAAGCTGGGCCGGAATCTCTCCCGCCACTGGCAGCCCGAAGAGCTCTTCCGCATCTTTTTTGGTGCGCACGGAGTTGTCGAGCGCATCCAGACCAATCACCAGCGCAATACCTAAGATCAGCGCCAGAACCGTGGCGTAGAGCAGGAGCTTGATGCCATTGGCCATCGTGTTTTTAGATGGCAAGACATAGGCACGGGTGATCTGAATCGTCCCTGTCCGGCTGGTCTGGATACTTTCCAGCCGTGCACTCTGAAGCGCCTGGTTGATCCGTGTCAGGTTCTTATCAATCCCGTCAATCTCACGAGCGAGCTTACTGTACTCCGCTTGGAGAGCAGGCTGCTTCGCCAGACGATCCATCAGCTCTTTGTACTGCTTCTGGTGGGCACTGAGGGCTGCCTTCGCGGCGGCAAACTGACCACGTGCCATACTGAGTGTGCTCTGTGCAGAGAGATAGTTTGGGTTGGACTGCGACTGTGTCCAAGGCTTGTAGTTCGCCTTTGCCTGAGCCGTGGCTTGATTTAGCGCTGCCCGAGCAGTCTGAAGGTCAGGGTCGTTCTCACCTTTCGTTGCCGAGAGACGCTTTACATCAATAGACCACTTCTCGACATCCAGCTTCGCTGTCTTATATTGGGGATTTTCTGCCGCAGGCAGTGTGACCGTGATCGTTGGTTTCGTCTGAGCCAAGATCTGAATCGCATTTTTAAAGGTCTGCTCCGACGAGTCACGGGCGGACTCAAGCTCAGTAATACGGGTTTCTAAGAGCTGGGAGGTCTGACCGGTCGTCTCTTGGCCAATGAGCGAGGCGAGCTTGCTCTTGCGCTTAAAAACAGACATTGCATTGATCGCACTCTGCCGCTGGCGCTCGGTATCCTCTTTTTGTTTAAGAAACCCCGCAATCGCCACTCGATTCGAGCTTTGTGCTGTCACGGCGTAGTTATCCAGAAACGCAACACAGAGCATGTTCAGGTAGAGAAGTGCCTCGTTTTCGCGTGGGAAGTGCCCTAAGAGCTGGATCTGGTTGTCAAACTGCCGGGCGCTCTCTGTGTCCAGAAGGCTAATCACCGGCTTGACATCCACAAACTGGCGCAGGTTATCGGCGATCTCGCTGGGCTCAAGCTTCAGTCCGTCCTGGGCAAACGCGCCTAGACGGTCCCGTGGAGCCGCCAGACGTGCCACTTCAGCGAGGCGAAAGCCTCGCTTCTGTTGCTCCAGCCGAGCCTGACGTTCTGCAGGAGCAAGCTCGCCTTCTCGCACGAGCTGATCGACTTTATCTTCGATCTGGCTGTCGTAAGGCGCGAAGTACTGATTGCGGTCAAGAATCGCATAGACTTCCTTCTTGCGTTCCTCTTCGTTCATTCGAAGCAGATTAGCCGTATTCAGGAAGGTGTTGTTGTTGTTGGCAAGCTGGGTGGCCAGCTCGGAAATACGCTTGCTAGAAGAATCCGACGCAACCGCGGTGGTTTCGCCGTTGGCATTCGTCGCAACACTGGGCATGGCCTGCTGAAGGTTCAGGCGTGCGTCCGCGATCACCCCTGCGCGCTGGTTTTGGATAAAAATACCAATCACCACCAGAACAGCAGCGATCAGCGCCAGCCCAATGACAAGGTAGATGCGACGGTTAATCAGCCGCCAAATTCGCCAGAAGTCCATTTAACTCTCTTATCCGTTTACCACTTTAAGCTGTGGCTGTGCCGGCACCTCGACCATCCGCTGAAGTGCTTCCGGTAGCACTCCCACTTCAATGCGCGTTGCCCCTTCGGGGGACATTACCACAGCGTACTCTATTACGTTTTGTAGCTCCCGGATGTTTCCTGGCCAGGTGTGACTCACGAGATACTCTAGTACCGCCTCCGAGATTCCCTCAGGGAAGGCACGGTCGTTGTCTTTGGCGATCTTATTCAAAAAATACAGAGCCAGCGACGGAATATCCTCGACACGCTCCCGCAGTGCGGGCAGGTGCACCGGAACGACATAGAGGCGGAAGTAGAGATCCAGCCGAAAGGTTCCCTCTTGCACGGCCTGCCAGAGATCCCGGTTGGTCGCCGCGACGACCCGGACATCCACCTTTACGTTCTTCACGCCACCGATACGGCAGATCTCCCGCTCTTGCAAGGCGCGCAGGAGCTTTACCTGGGTTAAATGGGGAATGTCCCCAATCTCGTCTAAGAACAGCGTCCCGCCGTCGGCGAGCTCGAACTTACCTGGTTTTGCCGCTGCGGCTCCGGTGAAGGCGCTCTTCTCGTGCCCAAAAAGCTCGGACTCCAGCAGCGTGTCGGGCAGAGCGGCACATGAGATCGCCATAAACGGGCCGCGTTTTCGAGGGCTCGCCTCATGGACTAACCGTGCAGCGACTTCCTTACCCGTCCCCGACTCGCCCAAAAGCAGCACGGTGGCCCGGCTGGCGTGGGATGCTTGCAGGAGCTGGTGTACCATTTTCTGGGTGGCGGGTGCGTTGCCAATCAGTGAGACTCCGGGAAGGTTGATAAGGTTCGGTATAGGTGCTGCGGTCGAGAGATTGGGCGCACTCCCGATCACCGACTTGACTTTGCCTGCCGGGATACTTGCGTGCGCGATGCTCTGCAGTGTCGGCTCAGGGCCCGCGATCAGGGCCCGC
>JAPLCP010000056.1 GCA_026392155.1 Armatimonadota bacterium
CGATCTGGCTGCAGATCAGGCGGCTATCGCCGCTGCTGCGGACTCGATTGACCGAATCGCTGCCAGCACTCGCTTCAACGGCAAGCTGCTGCTCGATGGTTCCTACACCGCTCAGACCCTGCAGATCGGTGAGGAGTCCTCAGACACCATCACGGTTGACATTGCAGATCTGACTGCGGTCGGTCTTGGTGTTGACTCGGGCACTCTGGACGTGACGGTTGCCGGTGGTGGTACAGATGCAATTGATGCCATTGACCTTGCCATCACGGCTGTCTCGACGGAGCGTGCTAAGCTGGGTGCCACCCAGAAGTACACGCTTGAGACGACGGTTAACTCGCTGTCTGTTTCCGAGGAGAACATCCGATCTTCCGAGTCTGCGATTCGTGATGCGGATATGTCCAAGGAGATGGTTGAGTTCACCCGCAACAACATCATGATGCAGGCAGGAACGTCTATGCTGGCTCAGGCCAACCAGTCGTCCCAGTCTGTACTCTCGATCCTGCGTGGTTAGTAGATCACGACGTTTTGTCTGTGGACAGCCCGGCCAGAAATGGCCGGGCTTTTTTATTTAAAAAAGCCTTTAGTTATTCCTCCCATGGGTCGAATTAGTATATGAGGGTGCTTAGAATCAAGAAAAACTAAGCACTATGACAGGATGTCAGCCAGCTTAAGCTGGTTCTTTCACGGAGGATAAATACTATGGGTATGGTTGTAAACTTTAACGCGGCTGCTCTCAATGCACAGCGTAACTTGGGCATGACGAGCAAGGGACTGAATCAGTCCATTCAGCGTTTATCGAGCGGACTTCAAGTCAATAGTGCCGCCGACTCGCCCGCTGGTCTGGTGATCTCGCAGCAGATGCGCTCCAAGGCCGATGGCATGAGCCAGGCTATCAAGAACAGCAACGACGGCGTCAATCTGATCAAAACTGCGGAAGGCGCTCTGAACGAGGTGCATAGCCTCCTTCGCCAGATGCGCACTCTCTCGGTTCACGCAGCCAACGAAGGTATTAATAGCGCCAACGATCTGGCTGCAGATCAGGCGGCTATCGCCGCTGCTGCGGACTCGATTGACCGAATCGCTGCCAGCACTCGCTTCAACGGCAAGGTGCTGCTTGATGGTTCCTACACCGCTCAGATCCTTCAGATCGGTGAGGAGTCCACGGACACCCTCACGGTTAACATTGCGGATCTGACTGCGGTCGGTCTTGGTGTTGACTCGGGCACTCTGGACGTGACGGTTGCAGGTGGTGGTGCAACGGCAATTGACCTCATTGATACCGCGATTCAGACTATCTCAACCGCGCGTGCTGAGCTGGGTGCCACCCAGAGGTACACGCTTGAGGCGACCCTGAACTCGCTGTCCGTTTCCGAGGAGAACATCCGATCTTCCGAGTCTGCGATTCGTGATGCGGATATGTCCAAGGAGATGGTTGAGTTCACCCGCAACAACATCATGATGCAGGCAGGAACGTCTATGCTGGCTCAGGCCAACCAGTCGTCCCAATCCGTACTCTCCCTCTTGAAGGGCTAGTCTCGGTATCCTGACCTGATCTCAGCCTCTCCTTAAGAAGGCACGGTTGGTGGATCGTCGAGAGATCTACGAAAAGCCACCGTGCCGATTTTTTAATCTTCTAAGGCGACGAGGGTCTCAATCGCACCCACGGAAAGATGAAGCTCACGAGCGATCTGAGTGATATTTTTACCCGCACGGCGAAGCCGCAAGATCTCCCCAAACTGCTCTTTTTGTTCTTCGCTTGCGCGGGGGGGGATAGGGGACAAGGGAAGGGAAGGACTGGGAAAGATCGGCTGGGAGTAGATCTGAGCCCGTGTGTTTTCCAGAGCAAGCTCCACGGTGCGTAGCTCTTCTTCGGAGCGTGCGCGCTGAAGCAGAGACTCACTCTCCATTCGCTGTGTGTGGACATACAGCGAGACACACGTGACAACAAGCCCCGCAATGACGAGCAAAAGCCAAGAATCTAGCATAGAGCTTCCTTATGCCGTTATTTCGTCAGAGTGAGGAGCAGGTCTTGGTGACGTAGGAGCTTGTGACTCATCCGCAGCATCGCACGTGCGTGGATCTGCGAGACGCGCTGCTCCGTGACCCCTAAAATCTGACCGATCTCTTTGAAGGTCATCTCCTGAAAGTAATACAGAGAGACGATCTGTTTCTCACGGTCGGGGAGCGCGGCGATGGCCCCGGTAAGACGGTCCTTGGCCTCCATCCGCTCGGTATCCCGGTAAGGATCGTCGTCTTCACTTCCCAGCGCGATCTCGGCCAGCGGCGAGCTGTCCATTCCTGCCACGAGATCATCCAAAGAGACTAGGGACGTCCGCGCCACATCAGAGAGCATTCCATCGAGCTCTTCCTCGGAGACCCCCATAAAATCGGCGACTTCGGCGTTGGTAGGAGGGCGACCTAGCTGAGCCTCCATCCGGCCAAAGACCTGGCGCAGCTGCGACTCACTGGTACGGAGCGAGCGTGGCACCCAGTCGAGGCGACGGAGTGCATCCAGAACTGCTCCTCGGATTCGTGGGGACGCAAAGGCCTCAAATGAGGTCTGGAGTGTCGGATCGTAGCGATCGATGGCATCAATGAGCCCAAGCACGGCGTAGCTGAGCAAGTCATCTTTGTTCACACAGCCCCAGGCGGTGATCTGCAGGCGGTCCACGGTGCGTCGCGCCAGAGGAGCATAGGTGCGGATAATCTCCTCCCGAAGCTTGGGAGCGCGTGCTTTAATGTACTCAGCCCAGAGCTTTTTTTTCTTGCGCTCTTCCAGGCTTTTTGCTTCTTCTGTAACAGAGGGCTGCTTGAGGGCAGGCCGTTTCAAGATCATGATCATAGTGTGTATTGAATCTCTAGGTGATCGTCCTTGGGCTAGTTTGTGAGTGTGGTGTCGTTTGACTCTGTGGGGACGAGAATGCGCTCCATCAGGCCAATTCCCAGGTTGCCCATGATCCAGGTTCCTAGCCAGGCAAGGGCACCACGGACGGTGGCCTCTAAGAGATCAGCAATGGGTGCCGCTCGCCAGCCAACCAGCAGAGCAACCAGCCATGCGAGAAAAAGCAGGCCCCGGCGCACTCCCAGTAGGGCGGGGCTCCAGGTGTCTTTGGGGGAGGGAGGTGCCTCTACTGGCTTTTCTGTTTCGGCACGCTGCTCTTTGGGCCCGTCAACAAGCGGCTTGGCCTCCTGAGCGTTTTCGTTCATGCGTTGGTCTCCTCCTCCGTCACAAGAGCATTGAGGCGCTCTCGGCACTGGCTCCAGCGCTCCGTCTCAAGTAGTGTGGCGCTCGCGGCGAGGGCGGCTCCCACTTTTTGCGAGCGACCCCGTGGATGCAGCCAGTTCTCGAGGCGCGTGATGCACACTGGGATATGGCGGCACCACTCATCGTCGGCGAGGCGTAGCGTGAGCTGTCCCGGCTGTCCGATCTTGAGGGACTCCGTGGCGGGCAGTAAGAGCGAGACTCCCCCCGCGCTGATGTCCAGAGTTCGTCCACAGACACGCTCACCGCTGGGAAGCTGGAAAAGTGCCTCCAGAGAGCGCGGCTCGCGCTGCTCCTGGCGGCGCTGTTTCTGCGTCCAGGACTTGAGCCCGACGACGACAAGCATGGCGGGAGTTGTCCAGACCCACTCACGGATGGTCGCCTCAAACTCCCAGCAAGAGCCTGCCCGGTACATCGTCAGCTGGAGAGGAGTTCCCGGAGTGCAGAGCGCCGAATGTCGGACACTATCTCCCCCGACCGTCAGGTAGAGAGCTTGGCCCTGCATCTGGGCGGCACGACAGGCGAGTGTACTTCCCTCCAGTGTCACCTCTACCCGTGTCCCCGGTCCGAGAACGGGCAGCTCAAGCGATAGGCTCTCTGAGAAAGGGCGTGGCATCTACAGAGACTCCTTCAGAGCGTTTTGAAGAGCTTCTTGGCGCTGGTAGGCCGCGACCACCGTGGAGACCGTCTCCCCGATACTGCGCAGAGCCACACTGGTGCGGCCCCAGGGTGCGCTCTTGAGCAGGGGGCGCTGGTTGCACACGGACTGAGAGACCGTCGAGTCCTGAGGAACATAGCCCCAGTAGGGAATCTCTTGCCCGAGAAAGCGTATCGCGACAGCATTGAGACGCTCGGCGGCCTCTTGTGCCCGCTCCGCCGAGGGAGCTTGGTTGATCACGAGCCCAACACTTCCCTTCAGTGGCTCTTGATAGAGAACCTTGAAGAGAGCATAGGTATCGGTGATCGCGGTGGGCTCCGGGGTTGAGACGATAACGGTTGCGGTGGCACGGCGTATCACATCAACGGTTGCAGGGCCCAGTCCAGGGTGCGTATCGGCAACAATAAGATTGCAGGAAGGCTCCGTGGCGACAATTCCCCGCATGACATAGTCGAGCTGCTCGGTGAGAGAGTACTCATGAAACGACTCGCCACAGGCATTGGGCAAGAGCAGCAGCCCCTCGTAGTCAAGAAGCGCCTCCGCGACAGAGCACTCGCCAAAGAGCACATGACCCAGGTGCTTCTGGGGCGCAATTCCCAGTGCAATATCGAGATTTCCTAGGCCCCAGTCTAGGTCCATCACCGCGCACTTCTTGCCCTGGCTGTGCCAGTCGAGCGCTAGGTTCACGGAGAAAAATGTCTTACCCACGCCGCCTTTACCGCTGGCAATCACCACAAGGGGTGGCAGAGGAGTCTCTTGTTTAGGAGGCTTGACTGGAGGAGGCATAAGAATATCATCTGCGCTCTGGAAGAGCCGGAAGATACTCTCTTCTTTGCTGGAAGGGCCACGCCGCAGTCCGGCGGCTTGATCTTCTAAACCAAACAGTGCCATCTTGCTACTCCTCACTCAGTAAAATACGCTCAGCCAGATCATCTGGGCTTGCAAGGGCTAGATCCTCGGGGACACGCTGACCGGTGGTGACATAGGAGAGGGGAATACCGGACTCCATGACGATTCTTAACGTAACCCGCAGTGAGGCGGTCTCATCAAGCTTAGTTAAGAGAATATGAGTGGGGCGTAGCAACGAAAAACCTTCCAGTGAGCGGCGCAGGGTAGCCGGGCTCGCACCACTATCCAGACAGAGATGCACCTCATCGGCGCCCAGTGTCTCTAGTAGCTCTATCTGCTCGGAGATCTGCTTGGTGTTGAAGGCGGAGCGGCCAATAGAGTCTACAAAGATCAAATCGTAGCTGGCGTAGCGCTCTAAGGCTCCTTTGATGTCTTCCGTGGCGTAGACACGGGTAAGAGGCACCTCTAGCAAGCGGGCATAGGCCTCCAGCTGCTCCAGAGCACCGATCCGGTAGGTATCAATCGTGATAAAGGCGATACGCTTATGCTCGTGCCGTGAGGCCGCGGCGGCGAGCTTGGCCAGAGTCGTGGTTTTTCCCACACCCGTGGGGCCGATCAGACCAATCACGGTGGGACGGCCTTTCTTGAGCTGGATTGAGCTGGTGCGAAGCTCACGGTGTAGCTCGGCCAGAAAGGTCTCTGGATCGTCACTACCCATCGTCTCAAGGTCAAACTTAGGCATGGGGCTCAGAGGCGAGCGAGAGAGCTGGCAGCGTAGCTGGGCAAGCTCCTGGCGTAGCTGGGAGAACTCCTCTTGCCAGCCTTCCATTGCCTTTGTGGTATCTGAGGCCAACGCGGCTCGCTTCAGCGGAGGCTGGCCCGCAGGTCGGACGTGGGGGGCAGAGGCTGCCGTTACGGGCGGCTCAAAGTGCTTTGTGCGCTCTGTTAAAGCGGAGACCGCAGAGCCACTGCTGCGCTCCTCGCTGCTCAGAGGCGCACTTTGAGGCGCAGAGCCACTGCCGCCCTGAGCACCATCTACCGCCGCCAGAACCTCGACGCGGGGGCGGCGCAGGACACCCGGAGTACGGATATTTCGTGTCTGTAAAATGACAGCATCTTCCCCGAGAGCTTGCTGAACTTTCGCAAGCGCCTCACGAGTGCTGTCTCCCTCAAACCGTTGGATTTTCATCGCTTAACATCACCATTCCCAAAGATTCGACCGCAATACCGGCAGTGATCTCGGCATAAGAGAGTACGATGAGCGTGGGCACGCTTCGCTCGATTAACGGGCGTATCGCACTTCTGAGCCGAGGGGCGCACATGAGCAAGGGCAGGTGACCTGCCGCCGCCATGCGCTCCGCCTGCCGGCGGATCGCGGAACCCAGACGTTGCTGAGTAATTGGATCCAGTGTGATCTGCGTACCGACGTCGTTGCGTCGGAGGTTATCCATTAAAGTCTGCTCCACGGTGGGATGCAGGGTCATGCAGTACAGGCGACCATCGGCCTCCACATACTGATGTGTCAGTTGACGCGACAGTCGGAAGCGGACATGCTCTGCCAGGACTTCCGGATCGCGCGTGCTCGCTGCCGCGTCCGAAAGTGCCTCTAAGATCGAGGTGAGGTCTCGAATCGAGACCCGATCTCGCAGGAGAATCTGCAAGACCTTCTGCACCTGACCCAGGCTCATCAAGCCTGGCACTAGCTCGTCTACCACAGCCGGTGAGCTGCGGCGGACATTGTCCACCAGGGACTGCACATCTTGGCGGCTCAGGATTTCGGAGGCGTGCCGCCGAAGTTGCTCCATCAAGTGCGTTACCAGTATATTTATCGGGTCAACTACCGTATAACCAGAGACCTCCGCCATTTTTCTTTGATTGGCCGCGATCCAGACCGCCGGAACACCGAAGGCCGGGTCCTGTGTAGGCGTCCCTGGCAGAGGCTGAACCTCGCCGCCGCCTTCAAGCGCGAGGAACTGACCGGGCATCAGCTCGCTGCCACCGATCTCCTGGCCGCGCATGCGGAAGACGTACTGATTGCCGACACGCAGGCGAAGATTGTCGCGGACGCGGATGGGGGGGACAATCATCCCGAGCTCGGTAGCTATCTGCCGTCGCGCCGCGGTCACGCGGTCTAGTAAATCGCCGCCTTGTTTGGGGTCGGCGAGACAGAGAAGCGCGTAGCCCAGCTCGATCTCTAAGGGGTCCACCGTCAGGAGATCGTTGAGGTTCTCAGGAGCCTTGGGAGCGGCGGGAGGCGCAGGTGGCGGCGCATCGCGCTTGACCTGGAGGCGGTAGCCGTAGAAGGCCACAGCACCGGCGAGCAGGGCAAAGGGGATTTTAGGAAGTCCCGGAGCCATTCCCAGAAAGAACAGAGCGCCCGATGAGATATAGAGTGCGTGCGGGTGAGCCATGACCTGCTGGCTGAGCTCTTTACTCAGGTTCGACTCACTCGCGGTTCGGGTCACCAGAAGGCCCGAGGCGGCGGAGATTAAGAGTGCGGGGATCTGGGTGACAATTCCCTCACCCACCGTTAAAATCGTGTAGCTCTGGATGGCTGCCGTGATGTCCATCCCACGCTGGAGGATTCCTATGCCAAAGCCACCTAAGATATTGATGACAATCATCACCACGGAGGCAATGGCATCACCACGGACGAACTTACTGGCACCGTCCATGGCTCCGTAGAAGTCCGCCTCACGGGAGACATCTTGCCGGCGCTGGCGGGCCGTGACCTCATCAATAGCCCCCGAGTTGAGCTCTGCATCAATGGCCATCTGCTTACCCGGCATGGCGTCTAGGGTAAAGCGGGCGGCGACTTCGGCGACGCGGCCTGAACCGCTGGTGATAACCACGAACTGAATCACCACCAGAACGATAAAGACCACGATCCCCACGACAAAGTTGCCGCCGATCACAAACGTTCCAAATGCTGCAATCACCGAGCCCGCGTGGCCTGTTCCTAAGATCAGACGGGTCGCGGAGACATTGAGCGCGAGCCGGAAAAGCGTGACGAGCAGCAGCAGAGACGGAAAGCTAGAGAACTCCAGAGACTTCTTGATGTAAAATGTCATCATCAAGACCCCGAGGGCCAGGGTGATATTGAGCGCTAGCAAGATATCCAGCCCCCAAGTAGGGAGTGGGACAACCAGCATCAGGATAATGCTGACGGCGGCAATGGCGGCGGCTCCCTCGGAGAAGATGCTGCGACCCAGGCGGGTGAGCCCTTCTTTCGAGAGAATAGACGGTTTGGACAGAATCGTGGCCACTTAGAGTTGTTCTCTTTCTGCGGAGGCGGCGGGAGTTGGGGTAGGGCGCGGTCCTAGCTGGGCCTGACCGAGCCGCCAGAGCATGGCGAGCACTTCGGCAACGCCACGGTAGAGGTCGGCAGGGATCTCGTCGCCAATCTCGGCCTGTGCGAAGAGGGCACGGGCAAGGGGCGGGTTTTCGAGGACGGGAACATGGTTTTCTTTGGCGATCTCACGGATGCGCAGGGCGATCTTGTCCTGGCCCTTGGCGATCACGCGGGGAGCGCCCGGCTGGCCGGGCTTGTAGAGCAGTGCGACGGCAAAGTGGGTTGGGTTGGTGATGACCACGGTGGCTTTGGGCACTTCGGACATCATGCGGCGGCGGGAGAACTCGCGCTGGCGCTGGCGGATGCGCTGGCGAGTCTCTGGGCTACCCTCCGCATCCTTCATCTCGTCCTTGACCTCTTGCTTGGTCATCTTCATAGACTTTTCGTGCTGGTAGCGCTGCCAGGCGTAGTCTAAAACTGCGATCACAAGAAGAGTCTGCACCATCTTCATCCCGAGCTCGTGGGTCATCTTCCCCACCGTGGGGCCGATCTCGTGGGGATCGTTTTGGACTAATCGTAGGAAGCTTGCCGCGTTCTGGTTGATGTAGCTCCAGCCTGCCTGGCCTACCAGCGCGACTTTGGCAAGTCCTTTGCCAATCTCCATAAAGGCATGGGGGGAAAAGAGACGCTTCGTGCCTTGGAGAAGATCTATCCGGCTTGCCTTAGCATTGAGTAGTGTGGGGGTAAAGGTAAGCCCGACCTGAAGAATATTGATCCCAACCGCCAGGCCCATCGCGGTGAGCATCGGGACCATCGTGAGCTGCCCGACATTGCGAAACAGATCGCCCGCTAGCTCCAGGAGCTTCTCAGGGCCGGTCTTGATCGTCAGCAGAGAAAAACTCTTAAGAAAGAACGTGGTGACGGCCTCTCCCATTTTGGGAAGCAGGGCGGGGGCTCCACTAAACAGGCTGAGCAATACCACGCTACTAACTAGATCGGAGCTACGGGCGACCTGGCCTTCTTCACGGGCTTTTTTGCGACGTTTTGCTGTTGCTGGCTCTGTTTTATCTTCAGACATGGTGTTTTATCTCTAGCCCTTCAGAATCCGTAGCGCACTCAGCAGGACACTGCCAAAGTCCGCGAAGATCAGCGCGAGCGCATTGCCGATGGAGGGAAGCGCGGTCGAGAGTGTCAGAAGAGCGAGCAGGGCTTTCACTGGCATGCTCAGCATCAGCACGTTGAACTGTGGCAGTGTACGGTTGACAATGCTCAGGGCCATCTCGCTCATAAAGAGAGTGACGCCTACCGGCGCGGCGATCTGAATCGAGAGCCAGATTGCCTTGACCAAGAAGCTAAACCAGTCGTCCACGCTTCCCACCCCAAGAACCAGGGCACCAGGTGGGCTGATCCTAAAGCTCTCCGCCGCCGCTTGTAGAACAATGGCGTGGCCGTTGACGGCCAAGAAAAGCATCCCGGCGAGAATGTACTTCAGGTTTCCCAGAGGCCCGCCTCCCGCTTGAAACACGGGGTTGAAGAGCTGGGCCATCTGAAAGCCTGCCTGAACATCGAGCCACTCGCCTGCCATCTGCACACAGGAAAACATCAAAGAAGCGATCCAGCCTAGCGCAAGCCCAATCATAAACTCTTTCACCAGCCCCGCTCCGAAGATCAAGATATTGCCCGGCTGTAGTGCGGGCATCAGGGGGGTCAGAATCAGGCTAAAGAGTGCCGCAAGCCCCACACGAACTGGGGTGGGGATGCTGTGGCTGGAGAGCAGAGGAGCGGAGAAGAGCACCCCACCCAGTCGTGCAAAGATCAGGAGCGCGGTAATAAAGCGCCCTTGGGTTATCTCCAGCCAGAAAGAAAGATCCATAGTCGTAGGTTACTTGTGCAGAATCGTCGGAAGCTCAAGAAAGATATTGCGACCGTAGTCCACAAGCTTGATCAGCATCCAGCCACCGCTCACCGCGAGGGCTCCTAAGAGGGCACCGACTTTCGGGACAAAAGACATGGATTGCTCTTGGATCTGGGTGGCTGCCTGGAAGATACTGATGGTGGAGCCAATCGCCAGGGTGGCTGCGATCAGGGGAGTGATCACCTCCATGGCGATTGCCAGACACTGCTGGATATAGGTATAGGCTTGTTCTTGGCTCATAATCGTTTGTCTTTCTGCTTAAAAGCTCAGTGCCAGTCCACGGGCCAGCAAGTGCCAGCCGTCTATGAGCACGAAGAGCAAGATCTTAAAGGGAAGGGCGATCTGCATCGGGGGAACCATCATCATTCCCATGCTCATCAGGATCATGCTCACAATTAAATCAATGACCAAAAACGGGAGCATGATGATAAAGCCCATCATAAAGGCTGTCTTAAGCTCACTGATCACAAAGGCGGGGATAATCACATAGGTGGGGACATCGCGCACCGTGCCGGGGCTGGGGATTCGGCTCATCTCCACAAAGAGCGCGAGGTCGGACTCACGGGTCTGGCGGAGCATGAAGCTGCGGATCGGGGGGACGGCTTTCTCAACGGCTTGGTCGGCGGAGAGCTGCTTGGCTAGGTAGGGCTGGAGAGCATTCGTATTCATGTCCGCAAGCGTCGGCTGCATCGTAAAGAAGGTCAGGCAGAGCGCCAGGCCCATCAGGACTTGGTTAGGCGGGAGCTGCTGGGTTCCAATGGCGGAGCGGGTAAGCCCAAGCACGATGACGATTCGTGTGAACGAGGTCATCATCATCATGATGCCTGGTGCGACAGCGAGAACCGTGAGCATCCCCAGCATCTGGAGCGACTGGCCCATCTCCTGGGGCTGGTTGGCATTGGGCAGCTTCACCGCGACCGGGATACCAGTCATCGGAGCGCCCGTACTTGCTGCTTTGGTCTGGGCAAAGGCCACTCCCAGAGAGCAGAGCAGAAGAAGAGCGCCCAAGAGCGCTCTTCCTATAGCTGTCCGCTGGGTTAGCGAGACCATCGTCCGTCTCCTGTTGCACTGTTCTCACCCGCGGCGCGGAAGAGGGAGCTGCCACGGCTGGCTCCCGCAAGCATGCGCTCTTCCTCATCGTCGTCCAGCTCGGCGATCGTGCGGTTGGGGCGGACCTGCTGAATACGGTACTCGCTGGCAACCGTGGGCTCCTCTTGAGCACGGAGCCTGTCCAAGATACCAGAAAAGCGGTCTTCGGTTACCACGGGACGCGGGGTGCGGATCGCGGGCTCCGGTGAGGACTTCACGTTCACGCGCGCTCCTCGGGTCTCCATCTCACGAATCGCCTCGGTCAGGGGAGCGGGGAGGGCGCTGGTCATCGTGCTTGTAGCGCTTCCCTTGGTCAGGTCGGTGACTAAGTTCAGGTTCTGCGGGGACGAGCCCACCAGAAGCACACGCTCGGCGTAGCACACGACATAGAGAACCTGCTGGGGGCTCAGGTGGAGCTTCTCTATCACTTGCAGGCGGGCATCGTTGCGGTCGCGGTCGGCGCTACCGGCTTTGGGAAGGCCGATGCCACGGCGGCGGAGCTTGCGCCAGCCCAAGGCGGAGAAGACCATCAGGCCAATCACACCTCCAAGCTTCATGCCTACGTCCTGAAGCATGGCTTTAGGATTGGTATTGGCTGTACTAACGGGAGCAACATAGCCCGCCAGCGCCTGCGCTTCGGGGTCCACAGGCTTCTTGGCATCGGAAGCGGGAGTGTCCGCCGCGACCGGGCTTGCTACTGGAGCAGGGCTAGGAGCCTGAGCCGGCGTCGCGACAGCTACAGGGGTGGCGGCAACGGGGGCTGGCGCGGCCTGAGTGACAGTGGGAGCGGCCTGAGTGACAGTAGGAGCGGCTTGAGGCTTAGGAGCGGCTTGAGGCTTAGTTGAGGCTTAGAAGCGGTCGCTTTCTGTGCGTTGGCTGCAGAGGCCGCGAGCAAGAAAGAGAGAGAAAGAGTGGCTAGAGAGAGAGATTTCATGAGAGGGAACCTTTCCTTAAACAGGCGAATGGACTATCTTTGGGTGGGCAGTGGTGTGCCCAGCTCGGTGATGCGCACTCCGAAGTGCTCACCAATAACGACGATCTCACCGCGGGCAATGCAGTGCCCATTGGCAAGGATATCAACGGGCTCACTGGCACTGCGCTGGAGCTCAATGAGAGCGCCAGGAGCCAGGAGCATGATCTGACGAACCGGCATTTGAACGCACCCAATCTCCGCACTGACTCTCAGGCGAACATCCAGGAGATACTCCGGGGTATGCCCGAAGGGAGTTGCCCCGGTGCGGTGGGTGACCTCATGCTCTGTGAGGGGCTCTGCCGCAGCGATAGCGGCGATAGACTCGGCGGCTTCAAGCTCTGCACGAGGTTCTTGGGTGGCTGTAGTACTCATCCGTTTCCTTTCTGCTTTGGCCCGGAGACAACCTCCAGAACCACGTTCTGTCCCGCAAGTGCGGCTCGTGCTCGGAGGAGCACATTATTATCTAAAGTCAGATCAACCAAGTCCTCAGAGTGGCGATCGAGAGTGATCACATCTCCAAGCTGCAAGCTGGCCAAGGCATCAAGAGAGAACTCTGCCTGTCCCAGGATGGCGTGGATCTCTAGGGGGACATCCCCGAGGCGTGTACTGACATCTTCATAGGCGACTTTGTTTTCCGTCTGCTGGTAGGTAATTCCGAGCAGATCACGCACGCTAGTGACAGAGAGAGAGAGATAGAGCGCACTCTCGATCGTTCCACACCGGAGAGGGCACTCGACCCGCATCCAGAGTGTGCCTGTGGCCTCCTCCTCGTCAGGATCGCCGGTTCCGTTCCCATCATTTAGCCGCAGAGTCGTCAGCTGGAAGGCGATACTGATCTGAATCAGCCACTCCGCCACCAGCTCCCGGAGCAGAGAGCGCTCCGAGGGCATCAGTTTCCTGTCTGCCTGGAGGCTCATCGGAGCCCCAAAGAGACGCTCGCAGAGGGCGGCGGCAAAGGGACGGGGCAGCGCTAGAGAGAGGCTCTGACCTTTTTCGGGGCCATAGACGGCATGGAAAATCTCCTCATCTCCCCGCCAGCGCTGATTCTGACTAACAATCAGTTGCTGAGGAGGAAGAAAGGCACAGGGCAGTCGTAGGATAGTGGTTAGCTCTCGCTGAAAATGAATGCCCCAGCGGGTGAGAACATTAAAAAAAGCACTTTGCTGCTCTTTATCCAACTGACCGACGCTGGGAAAGACGGCGACTACCACATCAGGAGTAGTATAGAGGCTCTTAAGAGCGGATCGCTCTTCTGAATTAAGGAGTTCCTGCGTCATGATCTTCTTTCTAAGGAGGCAATAAGCCTACTGCATGGCAAAGTTTTCAAGATAGACATTGCATAGATGAAGCTTAGGAATCAGCTTATCCATATCTTTCATAAGTTCTTCTTTGAGAGTATCTAAGCCATTTGGCTTACGAAGATCGCTAAAGCGCTTTTTCGAGATAAGACGAATAACGGCATCCCTAAGGATGGGCTCGTAGGTCTTCATCTCCGTGGGCTCGACCTTTTCTTCGTAGCCTACGGCAATCAAGACCTTGGCATAGCGAAGACTCTCTGTTGGGACATCGGCTAAGTTGATGACCATATCTCCGAGAGGATGAATGGTAAGGGGAATACGAACCTCGGGCTCTCTTTTTCCTGCATGTTCGAGAGCTGTCGCAGAAGTCTGTTTACTGCGTAGGAGCCAACCTGTACCGACGGCAGCTCCAACGGAGCCTAGCACCGATGTTGCTACGAGAATGATAAGAGTCTTACCAGCAAGTGCCATTTCTTTGTTTCCTGATCCTTTTAAGTGGTGCGCTTTCGCGCTCCTGTGAGGATTATCGCCATTGATAGGAACAAAGCTAATAGACACCTTGGCTAATTTTGAAGCGCCAGGTGGATAAGAAAAATAAGCAACCGGACTAGCGAGCAGTAATCCGGTTGCTTCAGGAAGGATTGGTTTTTGAGAGAGTGAGAGGTTAGCGGATGATCTGCATCAGCTCTTGGAGCATCTGATCCGATGTAGAGATCACACGGGAGTTGGCCTGATAGCCACGCTGGGTGACGATCATGTCGGTGAACTCGCGGGTCAGATCTACGTTGGAGCCTTCAAGAAAGCCACTGCGGAGTGCGCCATGACTGCCATTGCCGGGGGCGTTGAAAACTGCTTCGCCCGAGTTGACTGAGGCGCGGAAGAGGGTATTGCCGACATTTTCAAGGCCATCAGTATTGGCAAATGTGGCGGTGGCGAGCTGGCCCAGAGACTTGGTCAAACCATTGCTAAAGACTCCAGCAATCTCCCCGTTCTCACGGATCGTCACCGAGGTGAGGGTTCCAGGAGCGAGCCCGTCTTGGGAGGCGAGCGAGGCGCTCGCGTTTTTGGCGACCTGGGTCATCCCTCCAACATTGAGATCGAAGTTCAGGCTACTGGTGGCTCCGCCCGCCCCAGTCAGGGAGAGAGTGAGAGGGAGCTTGCTGAGCTGAGGAGCGCCCGTGGCATCAAAAGTTAGGTTGGCAGAGCCGTTGACACTGACAGCACCATCGGGGCTACTGCCACTGACTGTCCAGGTGTTGCTGGTGGCGGACTTGGTGAGGCTAAGGCTCAGTGAGTGCGCCGCACCCAGCGAGTCGTAGACCGTCGCGGTGATCGGCTGGCTCTGTCCGGCGGGGATTCGCGAGTCCAGATTGCCGCCTAACGTGACATTGGATGTGGCGCGGGCCAGGCTTGCCGCTCCGACGGGAACTTTGACGGTGGAGGCAGGAGTGACGGTGCTACTGCCCGGAGCCGTGGCCAGAACCCGGAGCTTAGTGGCGAGCTGAACCAGGGAGCCATCGCTGTCAATTCCTAGGCTACCGTTGCGGGTCATGAAGATATTGGAGCCATCGGTGACACTCAGAAATCCATTGCCCTCTATAGCGACATCCAGATTGCGCCCTGTGTCTTGAAGCGTCCCTTGGGCGTAGTTGGTGTTCAGCGACGAAACTGTGACACCGGATCCCATGGTTGAGGGGTTCGTTCCCCCGCGTGTTGCTGTGGTGGGAGTGGCAGGATGGATCGTCTGATTGAGCAGATCAGAGAACTCTGCGGTGGAGCTTTTGAAGCCGATCGTATTCGCGTTGGCGATATTGTTACCGACGGCATCCATTCGTGTCTGGTGGGCGAGCATTCCGCTCACACCTGCTTGTAAGGCTGTAGTCATTGTTGTAAGTGATTTCCTTTTCTCTTCGCTACAATTTAGTATTCGACAAGGTTTTCAGAGTTTGAAAGACCGAATCTTTAGTGAATCGACTGAACATTGGTGTAGGGGATTTGCTCACCATTGATCATGAGGATAGGGACGTCATTTTTGAGGATAACTGCTGAGACCCGTCCTGTCTTGGTGGTGTCTGCACCTTCTGGCATGTAGTCAACATCATGGCCGACCATCTGGAGAGCCTGGGTGCGCTGCTGAGTATTAATCAGGGTGGTGAGCTGCTTTCCCATGTCCAAAGAAGACTCCAGAGTGGATATCTGGGCCATCTGCGCGATAAATTCTTCATTACTCATAGGGCTTAGGGGGTCCTGGTTGCGTAGCTGGGTGGTCAGGAGGGTGAGGAAGTCCTGTTTTCCTAGCGTGTTTTCGGTGGCTTTGGTGAGTGAGGCGGTGCTGGTTGTCTGGTTGTTAATGGCGTTGATAGACATAATTTTTTCTAGGCGTGGACATCAAGCCCGCCGACGGTCAGCGGGATACGGGCAACGACAGAGAGAGCCTCTGTCTCAGGCACTGCCGCATCCTGCAAAGAGCGGTGGGCAGGCGCGGCGAAAAAGCGTGAGGGTGAGCGCTGTCCGCTGGTATCTCCGGCAAGGGAGGCGGAAAACGAGGTCACCGAGAGGTTCTGGCGGCTCAGCTCATCGTGAAGCTGGGAGCGCTGGTCTTGCAGGAGCAGCAGGGTCTCGCGGCTCTCTGCGACAATGCGGACAGAGATCCCGTCTAGCCCGTCTTCGACGATCACATTGAGCTCTCCTAGATGGGGCGGGTCAAGGCGCACCCGAAGCTCTTGGCGACCTTCGGTATTGACACGGCGAAGAATCGGCACAAGCTGCTGGGAGAGCTCGGGAAGCCGAACCGCCGCAGGAGTTTTGGGTGTGGCGTCTGCCTCTTGAGGCGCAGTGGAAGCGGTGGGGAAGGCACCTCCAACACTTGTGTTTGGACTCTCCACGGCTGGCACGGGAGCAAGTGTCGGTGCGGGTTTTGGGGAATCTACCGTGGGCGCAGCGGCATCCGAAAGGGCATCAATAGCAGCCTGGATTTCCTCAGGAATCTCCTGCGTGGCAGTCAGCTCTAGATCTGCGGGAAGCGCAAGAGAGCCCGAGGGAGCCGAAGCCAAAGTCGAGGGAGAAGTGGGGGCATCGAGATGAACCGCCATTTCGTCTTTGACAATCGGCGATACAGCTACAGGCAGGGGAGGGGAAGCAGGTGCAGAAATCATGAAATTTAGAAGTAAACTAGGGTCTAGGAGAGTATTTTCTCCCTCCTCTGCTAGCTTCGTCTCTGTTTTATTAGCCTCAGGAGCTTCCATATTAGCCTCAACAACAAATTGTGTTGCCTCAGAAGCTTCTTGACTAGCCTCAGGAAGTTTATTTGGCACCTCTGCACTTACGGACAAAGCATTTTGCTGGCGCTGTAAGGCAATTTGGAAGTCGTTCACTTGAGAGACGGCTGAGGACTCTTGGCCCGTGGCCGTGGGGCGCACCGACGACTCGGTGAGGGGGGGGCCAAGGCTCTCTGGCGTTCCTGTGCTCATTGTCAGCGACTCCAAACCCATGTGAATTAAACCTGCTCTCTAAAGAATTTCTAACCCGCATCCTGGATAGCGCCCGCCTGGCGGAGCATTCCGGTAATCCGGCGAACATAGTCTTGTGTCTCTCGGAACGGTGGGATTCCCCCGTACCGAACGACCCGGCTGGGACCGGCATTAAAGGCGGCTAGCGCCTTCTCTAGTGTCCCAAAGCGATCCACGTACTCACGCAGGTGCTTCGAGCCTGCCATAATATTTTCCCGAGGGTCGAAGACATTGCGCACCCCAAACTGCTCTTCGTTTTCGGGCATGAGCTGCATCAGCCCTTTTGCTCCTGCGGAAGAGACTGTCCCCGGCTTGTACGACGACTCTGCCTGGATCACGGCTCCGATCAGTACCTCAGGAAGACCCGTCTGCGCCGCCGCCTCCCGAATGATCGGAAGATAGCGCTCGCGCCGCGCTGCCTCGTCGGGGTCTAGCTTAATCGCCTCTGCGGAGACATCTTGCCGGACTCGGCTGGCCAAGGGCATGGTCACCGGAGCGAGCTTGCTGGGCTCTGCGACGCTGCTTGGGGAGAGCACCTGTGGGGAGATCCCCATCTTGGCCGCAACATCCGGTGGCAACGACTTCCGCAGGGGCTGGATGCCATCATTGTTCTGGATCAGCTGACTTTGCAGCTGTGTCCCAAACTCTTCTTTCGACACACTAGACGGCGAGGACAAGCCCGAATTTGCGTTCCACCGCGCTATTTTTTCCGACGAAGATAGCTCCGGCTCGATCAGAGCACGAATCTGTTGGATACGGTTTTCAATGCGTGCAATGGCTTCGATCATGACAGTTTTCCTTGTTGTTATCTTACGCACGGCCCAGACGAAGTATCGCGACTTCATCGAGCCAGGCTTGCTCTTCGGCAGCCGCTTCTTGCTGGTGCTGCTGGTATTTCTTCGATTTTAGTTTCTCAAGCACCTCGCACTGTTGGCGGCAGAGCTTGAGTGCATCACGGCGCGTGTCACGCCGCTCCAGGGCGAGGCGGACTTGTTGGCGCTGGGCTTCCAGGCTCTCTTCAAGAATGTCCGCGTACTGACAGCTTGCCGTAATCAGAGCGATATCGGGTGTGCGCTGCTCCTGGAGATGGGCGTAGTAGACCCGGTGCTGCTCGCGCTCTTGGAGAATCTGGGTGAGAGCGTGCTCTGCGTGGGCGACACCGCGCTCGGCTTCAGAAAGAGCGGCCTGTGCCTGCTGCTTGGCCATGTTGCGCACCCGCAGGAGTGTCTCCAGGCGAAAACGAAAGCGCCTCATGCCACGACCTCATGCAGCCACTTCTCCATGGCCTCCCAATCCGTTGGCTCATCGGGAGGCTGGCGTAGGAAGGCCAGCACTTTTTCGCGGCAAGCGATGGCTTGATCGAGCTTGGCATTGGTGCCCTCCACATAGGCTCCCAGGAGGATCAAGTCCTCGGACTCCTGGTAGGTGGCCATCAGCTCTCGCAGGCGATTGGCGGATACTTTATGGGCTTTGGAGGCCACTTCGCTCATCAGACGGCTGACGGAGTCCAGAACATCAATGGCAGGGTAGTGACCGCGTGCTGCCAGCTCGCGCCGGAGCACGATATGGCCATCGAGGATACTTCGGGCTGCATCGGCGATAGGCTCGTTCATGTCGTCGCCATCTACCAAAACCGTATAGAGCCCCGTGATCGCGCCTTTCTCGGCGGTGCCCGCACGCTCCAAAAGCCGGGGGAGCATCGCCAGAACGGAGGGCGTGTAGCCACGGGTGGTCGGCGGCTCTCCGATGGCCAGCCCAATCTCGCGCTGCGCCCAGGCAAAGCGGGTAAGAGAGTCCATCATGAGAAGCACTTGTTGGCCTTGGTCGCGGAAGTACTCGGCGATCGCAGTGGCGGCGAGTGCGCCTTTAAGACGAACCACCGCGGGCTGGTCCGAGGTCGCGACAATCACCACGGAGCGGGCAAGCCCTGCGGGGCCCAGATCGCGCTCGATAAACTCACGGACCTCACGACCACGCTCTCCGATCAGGGCGACCACGTTGATATCTGCCTCGGAGTTTCGGGCGATAGAGCCCAGCAGGGTACTCTTGCCAACACCGCTTCCGGCGAAGATTCCGACGCGCTGGCCACGACCGATGGTGAGCAGAGAGTCAATGGTGCGCACCCCAAATCCCAAGGGCTCCTCGATGCGCTGGCGCTGCATGGCAGCAGGCGGGCGGTTGTCGAGTGGGTAGTGCTGGTCGCTGGCGAGTGGGCCCAGACCGTCCATTGGGCGGCCCAGGGGGTCTATCACGCGGCCTAAGAGGCCATGTCCCACTGGGATTGTCAGTGCGCGGCGGCTATTGACCACGCGGCTCCCCTGACCGATCCGGCCCGTCTCCGCAAGCGGCATGAGCAGGAGGCGCTCCTGTCGGAAACCGACAACCTCCGCAGGGACACGAATCTCCGAGCCGGGCGTTTCGATAGAGCACAGATCGCCCAGACACGCTGAAGGGCCTTCGGACTCCAGTACCAGCCCCACTACCTGGGTGATCTTGCCGCTGGTCTCGATGGGGTCAAAGTGCGAGAGCTGGTGGCGCTTGACACTCCAGTCCAGAAGAGGGGAGCTCAGAGTGGGTTTCATACAGCCCTCTCTTCTCTTAATGTCCGTGCGAGGCGGTGCATGGCCCCCTCAGTGGTTGCATCTACCACTCCCTGACGGCTCTCCACGCGGCACCCTCCACGGCGGAGAGTGGGATCTGGTGTGAGCTGGACATGGTCTGTGCTACGTGTCGTCAATGTCTCTAGCTGGAGCAGCGGTAAATCCTCAGGGTGAACGGCGACCGTGAGCTCATGGCCATGGGGCACATGGGAGATGGCAGCGCGAACAATGGCAGCAACACGCTCCGGCTCCAGTGTGAGCTGCTCATGTAAGATAGACTCAGCTGCTTTGATACAAATCTCGGTCATGGTGGGGACTTGCTTGTGGCAGAACTGGTTCCAGGCAGCGGGTAGCTCGGTGAGAAGGGCTTGTAGGGGCTCTAGCTGTGACTGACACTCGCTCTGAAGCTGTGCGCGGCCTTCGTTGAGACCCGCCTCCATTCCTTCGGCATGTGCCTTGGCGAGCACGCGCTCTGCCTCCAGCTCCAGCTCGCGCAGGGCGGACTCGCGTAGCTGCTGAACGGCAAGCCGCGCATCGGCGAGTAGCGACTCTGCCTCGCGCACGGCCTCCTGGTAGAGCGCCGCGGTGTCCGGCTTGGCAGTCGAGGCAGGGGGCTCGGGGCGTACTGCCGCGATCTCCCAGGTGCGAACCTCGTTGCCGATGCGGCGCGCGGAGCGGATCACATAGGGCTGGGCTAGCTCAGGCAAGCGCTTCTTCCTCAGTTTCTTGATTGGCCGTGGCCAGTGTCACTTCTCCCTTGTCGGCAAGCGACTTTGCCAGGTTGACCATTTTTTGCTGTGCAGCTTCGATATCGCGCAGACGAACGCTGCCCAGGTTCTCGACCTCTTCTCGAATACGCTCGGCAGCGCGCTCGGACATGTTGCCATAGATCAGCTCGATCTGGTCCTCGGGAAGCCCCTTGATCACCAGAGGGAGGGTGTTGGTATCCAGATCACGAAGGATGCGCTGGAGGACACGGTCCTCTTGCTCCATCAGGTTCTCGAACGTAAACCGGTAGCGCTGAACCTCGCGGGCTAGGTCGGGCGCCTCTTCTTCCAGTGATGTCAGAAAGAGGGTCTCCACTGAGCGGCGCATGCGGCTGAGGATATCGGCGACATGGCGGGGGCCGGCAGGGCTCTCTTTGGTGTCTATGATCCCCGTCTGGAGCTTGGCTGCGAGGGCGTGCTCTAGGTGCCTCAGCGCACGGGGTGAGGGAGTCTCTAGCTGGACAAGGCGCGTGGTGACGCTGGTCTGCACCTCAGTGGGGAGCGCCGTGAGCATCGCTGCTGCCTTGTCGAGAGGGAGCTGGCTCACTAAAACGGCGATCATCTGCGGGTGTTCTTCACTCACGAGCGAAGCGAGGGTCTCGGGGAGGGTCTCTTTGACAATGCGCTCCAGAGTGAGTGGAGGCGTTTCAGACTCCCGCTCATTGATCAGGATCGTGTTGGCGCGCTCTGAGCCGATGGTCTCCAGGATCTGGCGCGTGTACTCGGGCGTGGTGTGCAGGCCATTGACATAGTGGCGTAGGTCTTCCTCAGATTCCTCCAGGACGCGATCCCGCTCTTTGCCCGCCACGTGGCCCAGGTGGGACATGGTCTGGATCATGAGCTCCATCTCGGCCTCACTGAGGCAGCTTAAGATGCTGGCAGCCAGCTCCGCACCCACGGAGTGCAGGAGGATAGCCCCCTTGTAGAGAGGATCGTTCGTATTAAATCGCGGGCGAAGTTCATCCATTGTTGCTATAGCTTGCTTTCGAGCGTCTGGGTGTCAAGTATTCTAAGAGTGTTAGGGCCGGCTGATGGGCTTCTCGCGAAGCCAGTCCTGGAGCATGGCTGCGACATCCTCGGGCTGGTTGGTAGCGATTCGGCGGATGCGGCCAAGGGGCGTTGCGAGCTCATCTTCATCAAGAGGAATCTCCCCTAGCTCACCGGGCTCTCTCTCAATCGGTTGACCCTCTCCGTTCAGGCCGGCAGGGGCTCCTGCGATTCCACGGGCATTTTTTCTGCCGCCAGGAAGCGCAGGGTTGCCTTTATCCCCCAGGGTCGCATCCAGCTTTTGTTTCTTGGGGCGGCGGGGGCGCATCATGATCAGCGTAAAGATCGCCACGAGAACTAGGGCCGCCAGGGCCGCTCCATTTCGGATGAGCGCCATCTGTGTCTCTTGCTTGGTTGCCGCAAGAGAGTCCGCCTTCGCTTTTTCTTCATCGGCGCGGTTGAAAGGAAGCACGGTTAGAGAGATCTGATCGCCGCGTCCTCCTGCCGTGGTCGGGTTCAGATCCAGACCCGCTGCGGCTGCGAGCGTATTGCGTAGCTCCGTTTGCTTGATGGGGGCAATATTGGCTGCTTCATCCAACAAGATAGCCACAGAGAGGTGCTTAATCTTGCCCTGTGCCATGGTGCGCTTTTCGTTGGTTTTATCAACCGCATAGGTATTGGTACTATTGATGCGATTGTAGTCCCCGACCTGACCTTTATTGTTATCCACCAGGTTTGTCATGGTTCCTGGAGCCGTCGGGGCATCTTTTTCCTGCTTGGTGTAGACCTCGCTGCTCTTGGTCTCGTTGGTGGGCAGGTTGCCCCCATTGGGGCCGCTGGGCTTGTAGATCTCGCGGACAAGCTGGCTCTGATCCCAGTCCAGCTCGGTTCGCACTGTGATCTCCGCGCGATTGGGGCCAAGTGCACGGTCAGCAAGGCGCTGAAGATCGTCGGTAAGGCGACGGTCGTAGCGCTCCTGCATGTCTATCTGGTCTCTGCCAATATTCTCGCCTTCACCCGCACTGTTAAGGCTATTGCCTCTAGAGTCTAAGACCGTGACTTTCTCCGGAGTGAGACGCTCCACAGACGAGGCGACGAGGTGTGCGATACCTGTAACCTGCTTCGCACTGAGCTGATAGCCCTCTTGCATGTGGATAGTCACAGAGGCTTTGACATCTTCTGCTGTCTCTGAGAAGACAGGCTTGTCGGGCATTGCGATCTGCACGCTGGCATCGTCAACGCCTTCCAGGCTCTTTATCGTGCGATTGAGCTCACCCTCTGTTGCCCGCCGCTTGTTAATCTTTTGAACGGCATCGGTCATGCCAAAGTTGGTCTTATCAAAAAGCTCATTGCCAAGGTCTCCGTGTTGCTTAGGGAGATCCTGGGCAGCAAGATCTAAGCGTACCTCAGTAACCTGATCCGCAGGGACATAGATCGTCTCACCCTTACGACCCGATTCCAACTTGAAGCTTATATTGCGCTCTTGTAGCTTGGTCTTGATGGCACTGGCATCTGACATAGAGAGCTTTGAGTAGAGCAATCCATAGTTAGGGCGACTGGATGTGACCGCAAGGGCGAGTATCCCGCCAAAGACCGCGATCAGAATAGCGCCAAGCCCGGCCTTTTGCAGGTTCGAGAGTGCGCTCCAGTTATTTTTCAGAGAGTTAAGCATGGTAAATAAGAGAGTTCTAGAGAAAGACTAAAATGAATAAGCTAAAGAGAGATCTTTGCGTGGAGTGTTAAGAATATTGCCTCTAGAGTCGAGGATGATAACTTTTTTGGGAGTGAGACGCTCCACAGATGAGGCGACGAGGTATCTGATGCCTATAACTTGCTTCGCATTGAGCTTATAGCCTTTTTGCATGTGTATCATGACGGAGGCTTTGGCATCTTCTGCGGGCTTCGAGTCGATAGGCTTAACGGGCATTGCGATCTGCACGCTGGCATCGTCAACGCCTTCCAGGCACTTTATCGTACGGCTGAGCTTGCCTTCCGTTGCTCGCTGCTTGTTAATCTTTTGAACGGCCTCGGTCATGCAACAGTTAGTTTTGTCGAAAATCTCGTCTCCAACATCTGCGTGTTGCTTAGGGAGATCCAGCCCTGCAAGATCTAAGCGTATCTCAGTAACCTGATTCGCCGGGATCTCGATGGTCTCACCCTTGTGATCCGAAATCAGCCGAAAGCGGATATTGCGCTCTTGTAGCTTGGCCTTGATGGCACTGGCATCTTGCATAGAGAGCTTTGAGTAGAGCACTCCGTAGGTAGGATTGCTAGACGTAACCGCAAGGGTGAGTATCCCGACATAGAACGCGGCCAGAGTCGCGCCAAGAACGGCCTTGTGTAGGTTTGAGAGCGAGCTAAAGTTATTTTTCAGAGAGTTAAGCATCGTCGTAGGAGAGTTCTAGCGAAAGATTAAAATGAATAAACTTAAAGAGGGATCTGCATCAGATCTTGGTAGGCTTTGAGAGCGTGTGAGCGTACTTGGAGCGTAAGCGCCATCGCATCACTGGCTTCATTGAGGGCGAGCATCACCTGATGCACATCTACCGGCTCACCGAGCGCCAGGGCCTCAGTCAGCTCCTCGCTCTTTTGCTGCGACTGATTGACATTTTTAATAAAGCCCTCGACCACTTCCCCAAATGCGGGAGCTACCGCTCCGCCATTGAGGGCCGCGAAGCCTGAGCTGGTGGATATCTGGAGTGTGTCGTTCTCGGTTAGTGTCCGGTTTCCTAGGGTCTGAGGATCTTGTCCCGCTCCAACTCCTTGCACGGTCATCCCAGGGTTGTTCTGGAGGCCGTTAAAGGCCTGCATGGCCTTGGGGTCGTTGAGAAGCCCCGTCATTCCATTGGGAGGAAGGGGGCCATTGGCATTGCCTCCCGCTTGGGCACTGCCGGGATTGGCGATACTCTGAAAATTGGCAAGAATTTTTTGTGCATCGCCTGCACCACCGATATTCTGGGTGCGTGGGGCTGGCATAAAAGGGCTTGAGATAGGGTTAATAGGGTCTGGCATAACAGTTCCTCAGGACAGGGGCTTAGATCCGTCCTAGTTCAATCGCACGAGAGATCATGGTCTTGGTGGCGTTCGCGGCGCCTATATTGGCTTCATAGGCACGGGTCGCGGCGATCATGTCCACCATTTCCTCAACGATATCCACATTGGGCATGGCGACATTTCCTTGGGTATCAGCATCGGGATGGCCAGGGCGATAGACGCTCTTTACACCCTCTTTCTGTTCTAGTGTATCGGTTACTTTGACGCCACCGGGCTTGCCGTCTTCGCCGGTAATCGCCTCAAAGCGCACCATCTGGCGCAGGTAGGGGCCAGTCTTGCCATCGCTACGTCGTGTGGTTTCCGCATTGGCGATATTGCGCGAGACTGTATCCAGGCGGGCACGCTCGGCGCTGAGGCCACTTCCGCTGATTCTTAAACTAGAGATAGACATAGTAAAAATTCCTCACGGCACTACGCTAGCGCGGTGCCTCCGTAATGACGCTATGGAGAATATCGTGGCGCAGCCGAGCTGCCTGGGTGAGAGCCTCGTAGGCGAGCTGATTGACCGCAAGCTCCACCACTTGCTGATCAATGGAGAGTTGGTTCTCATCGGCGCGTCCTAGAGTCTGTTGACTGGGCTTGGTGGCAAGATCGAGATCAGGCTGCGAGGCAGCATCGGCGTGAAGTGGATCGGCTAGCATGGCATCGCGGATGCTACGGAGCTGCTCCTCAAACTCGACCGTCTTGGGGACAAAGCCGGGAGTCTCTGCGTTGGCGACAGCATCGACATACGCGCGGTGCCGTGCGGACATGCCATTGAGCGCTCCGCGAACCACAATATCGGTACGTGTTTCAAACACTGCTTCTACTCCTTTCCCTCCGTCAAGGGATGGCTTGTCTTATTGAGACACTGCCACTTTGAAGTATCGTAGGTTTAGGCATCTTGGAGCATAGCTTATGCGGCTAATAATTTTTAGCCACTTGTGCATAGACCGCACTCCAAATGGAGAATCACCCGCTATAATCTATGTATTGTAGGCAGATATAGACTGCTCTAACTTCAGGAGTTTCTCAGGATGGTTCAAATTTTACTGGCGGTCGAGGATCCTCTCCTTCGCAATCTTCTGGCAGAACGGCTGACACAAGAAAACGATTTTCAGATCTCCGGTGCGGTGGGAGATCCAGAGAGCTTGCTGGAAGTGGTGATGTTAGGTCAGCCCGAAGTGATTATTCTGGATCTACAGTGGAGCAATGCCAGTGGCCTAGCGCTTCTGGAGCGTGTGCTCCTCCAGAAGCCCGACTCCATGTTCTTGACCCTGGTGAGTGAAGAGGCGGAGGATGCTCAGGTAATGGCGGCGCAGAACGGTGCCCGAGGTGTCGTTACCAAGACGGAGGGTATTACCGTTCTTCCCCAAGCGATTCGGGCACTAGGGCGTGGTGAGGTCTGGTTTACCCGGCAGGTCTCGCGGCGAATCTTTCAGGAGTACCATCGCCTTGCCCGCCAGCTTCGGGAGCAAGAGCAGCCTCTCTCAGGCCTCTCTCCCAAAGAGCGTGAGGTGCTTGCCCATGTCGCGGAGGGACTCACCAACCGCGATATCGCCGAGCAGCTCCACATGAGTGTCCACACCGTGAAGCTCCATGTTCAGCGGATTCTACAAAAGCTTGAGCTACCCAACCGAACTGAGGCTGCAGTCTTTGCGGTTCGGGAAGGGCTGGTGAGCTCCCTGCCAAAACGGGTTGCTCCCAAGGATACCGTGTAAATACCAGGTCATACTGGTATTTTTAATGTCGGTATTTATGCTTTGATTATTTTTAAGTGACTTGAAAGTGCTGTTTTAACCGTTTAATTACTGTGTTTTAGAAATATTAGCGTCTCTATAGATGCGATCTCCTAACCGAAAACATGATAGGTATGCTTCTGGGCTCTGAACCCTTCAGAGACTAGAAGCGCCTTAGTGTACGGAGATCGCTAAGATGTTGGTAATCGTTGGGTTTGTAATCGTCATTGGAAGTGTGCTTGGTGGCTATATCATGCACCATGGCCAGATCGGAGTCCTGATTCAGGTCTCTGAGTTTCTCATTATTGGGGGGGCTGCCCTAGGAGCGATGCTCATGGGGAACCCACTGCCTGCTGTGAAGGCTACGTTCCAGCGCTCGTTTGCGCTGGCGAAGGGCAATCCCTTCACCCAGAAGACATACGCGGAGCTTCTGACGTTTCTTTATGAGGTCTTTACCCTCGCCAAAAAAGATGGCTTGTTGGCTCTGGAGAAGCATGTCGAGAATCCTCAAGAGAGTGAGCTCTTCAAGAAGTACCCCGCTCTAGTGCGCAACCACCATGCCGTTTCGTTCTTTGCAGATACGGTCAAAGTGCTGCTCTCAGGAGCGATTGAGGCGCACCACTTAGGGGAGATGCTCGAAGTGGATATCGAGCAGCACGCGGAAGAGGCGCTGGTCGCTTCCCATGTTCTCGCGCGAACCTCGGATGCCATGCCTGGCTTTGGAATCGTCGCCGCCGTTCTTGGAGTCGTCGTGACCATGGGATCTATTGGCGGAGCCGCCGCGGAGATTGGGCAGAAAGTCGGTGCGGCTCTTGTGGGAACGTTCTTAGGAATCCTGCTGGCCTATGGCGTGCTGAGCCCACTATCCCAGTCTTGTGAGGGCCAAGCGAAGGCGGAGACAGCGTATCTGATCTGCCTAAAAGTTGCCCTGATCGCGTTCGCCAATGGTGAGCCTCCGATGACGGCTGTCGAGTTTGCCCGCCGCAGTATCGAGCCCGGTGTGCGCATCTCGTTTACCGAGCTAGAGCTACTGCTCAAAGAGCAAAAAGGCAAGTAAGGAGGCACTATGAGCGCAGATCCTTCCGAAGAACAGCTCCGCCCCATTATCCGGATCACCAGGAAGAAAGTAATCGTGGCGGGACACCACGGTGGTTCGTGGAAAGTGGCCTATGCTGACTTTGTGACCGCGATGATGGCCTTCTTTCTGGTGATGTGGATCGTCAGTATGGACCAGGCGATCAAAGAGGAGATTGCGGAGTACTTCAACAACCCGCCGTCTGCTAGCGTGCAGAGCAAAGCGGGAATCTCTAATTTGTCGATGGGGGGCAAGAGTCCGGTTTCTATTGGCGTTGGAGTCGGCCTCAATGCCAAGAACTGGCGTGACCTTGCGATGGAGCTCCAGCGTGAGAATATGGTCAAGGCCGATATGAACATTAAATCTCGAATTGCGAGCCAGTCGACGGTCTCAGGGCTGGCGAAACAAGTGGAGATTAAGCTGACATCGTATGGCATGCTGATCCAGCTTGTTGAAGCGGAGAACTCGCCTTTCTTTGCTAGTGGTTCTGCCGAGCTGCCTGCTCCTACGGTCGGGATTCTAAAGCTGATCGCTCAGGAGATCGGCCAGCTTCCCAACCGAGTCTGGATCGAGGGGCACACCGATGCGGTTCCGTTTGGAACGGGCAATGGCTACTCTAACTGGGAGCTCTCGGCGGATCGTGCTAATGCGGCGCGTCGGGTGATGGAGGTCTCAGGGCTCCAGCAAAACCAGATAGAGCATATCCGAGGCTACGCAGCGAGCCAGCTTCGGGTTCCTACCAAACCTTTGGACCCCTCGAACCGTCGCGTGACCATTGTGGTGCTCTTTAGCTCCCTATCCGATGAAAAGGCGCCGGATGAGAAGCAAGCAGGTCAGGACAAGAAGGAAGCCACTCAGGCTGCGGCTATCCGCGAGCACGATGCCAAAAATCAGTCTATGGAGCTGACCATGGAGAAGCTCCACATCCAAGACATGCGCCCCTTGGAAGGCAACGGTCCCAACGACCCACTCGGGATTAAGACACAGGTCAGCGATATAATGGGGATCCCCTAAGCATCGGGAATCTACCGAGACACTGAGAGTTTTCCGTACACTCAGACAGTAGAAGAGGGACGGGGTTTCGTGACAGCACGAGGCCCCGTCTCTGTTTTTTGTGGAGAGCTGTCCGGCGAGCTGCCCATTAAGCGGAAGACATCATCGGCGGCGGTGAGTGCAGCGAGGTTGTCCTGCTGAACTTCCTCGAGAGCATCTCGGCGCTGGATGACCAGGCTACGGGGAGCTTTGATTGCCAGACGAACCTGATCGCCACGGATGCCAATGACCGCAACCTCGATATCATCGCCGATTAAAATGGACTGACCCGCTTTACGCGCAACAACCAGCATCCGCTCGCCTCAGACTTTCTCTACCGGCTGTCGCATGGCCAAGGTATGGCGGCAGGTGTAGTTACTCCCGTGCTGGACAATCTGGGTGCCAACACGCTCTTCATGGTTTATTGCCAGCGGTCCTAGTAAGTTCGTACAAACTCTACCATGATCCGCGGCCACAGAGATCGTGGTGTAGAGGGTCAGATCCGACGGATCTTTGGCACGCAGAAGCTCGACTTGGCTATCGGGAATCTCGACCTCGTAGTCAGGGATATGACGAAATGGGTCGGTGACGATTAAGGCGACCGCAGGGTCCTGAAGCGACTGGAGCCAGTAGAAACCGGACATGTTATCGTGCTCTAGGAGGCAGTAGTCATGCCGATTATCGAGACCCAGAAGGGCTATCGGGAAGTGGATCACCGCTTCCTCAGGAAGACTCAGACGCCCAAAACGCGTCGTATCGAACTCTTTCACGCTCATCTCCGTTTTTATGCTCACTTCCGTTGAACTCACTTTACCGTAAATAATCAAGGAGGGACATCCCCCCGATCTTGCTGGCCATTGCCAGTGCCGCTTGCTGGCCGTTCTCCGCTAGTTTTACCGTGACGATTGCCTCGGCGAGGTCCACGTCGCGCAGATCAGACTGTCTGGTCTGCAGCAAGATAACTTCTTTGTCAATACCCTCTTGGGCCATCTCTAAGTAGTTCAGACGGGAGCCCATGTCGCCACGCAGGTTGATCACCCGGTTGCGATCTACATCAAGTTTGTCTATCCCTGCCTGAATCCCCGCACTATCTCCTGCACGGACCGCTTGCTCCAGCGACTTGAGGTTTGCAAAGAGATCACTTCCCGATTGGCTGCCAAGAAGCTGCTTACCCGTGACACTGATCTCGATGGGATTGCCATCGGTGACATCTATTTTGAGAGCGCTGCTGTTGCCCGCATAGGTGACCGGATCTCCGGTGAAGGGCTGAACATCGCTCTTGGTGCCGCTGTAGAGATAGCGCTGGTCTACCTTCATGTTCGCTTGCTGGAGTACGGTGCGCTGTGCTGCTTGAATCTGCGCAGCCAGCGCCGTGCGATCCGCATCGCTCCCGGTGGCGGTATTGGCGGCGCGAAGTGCGGCGTTGCGAGCGCTGAGGAGGGCATTGGAGATGTCGCCAAGCGACGACTCCGTGGCCTTCATCAGAGGAAGGGCGCCCTTGATACTCGCCCCTTGTTGCTCACGCTCAACGAGTCGTGTCTGAATGGTGAGGAGCTCGACAGCCCCCGTGGGATTGTCTGAGGCACGCTCTAGCTTTAGGCCCGAGCTGACCTGGTTCTGGGCCTTGTTAAGGCGCATTTCTGTGTTTTGTAGGTTCGCCAGGCGCTGCTGGTGGGTCATCCAAGTGGTGATTCTCATGAGGGTTTTCTCTCCGTTAGTTTATTTAGACACCGGTGCGCTGAATCAAGGTGTCCAGCATCTGATCGTAGGTGGAAAGGAGGCGGGCGGAGGCGGCATAGATATGCTGCTGCGCGACCATGGTGGCCAGCTCTTCGTCTAAGTTCACGCCGCTCTCCGATGACTGCATGGTCTCTAGCTGGGTCAGGCTGGCCTGGGTCATCTCTAGGCGCTGCTTGGCAAAGCTGACACGGGTTGCGACTTCCCCGACGAGGGTCTGGTAAGCGGGAAGGATACTGGGCTGGCTACGGAGCTGGGAGATCGTCCCGGCAATGGCCCCATCGCCTGCGGTTCCATCGCCGATAGCTAGACGGTTCGAGTCTGCTTGAAGCACCGAACTCACGGACATCGTGCCGCCTGAGTCAAAGACAAAGATAGGGCCGCCTGACGCGCCAGTTCTGTCGGTGCCTGTTGCATGGAGCTGGTTGACCTGGGTGGCGAGCGTGTCACGGATCGCCATCAAGCGGCTTTTGTGGTTAGGAATCTCCTGCTGCACCGCTTTCAAGCGAGCTCCGAGCTCTCCGCCGCTGGCAACGAGCTTAGTCCCATCGGTCAGGCTGGGGGAGCCCTCTGGATCAAGCTGGATCGTCTGCGCCTCACCGTCTTGGACGAGTGTGATACCGCCCACACTGACCACAAGATCGCCACCATCTCTGCCTGAGACTTGTGCTCCCGTGAGCTGGGTAAGCTGGTTGAGAAGCTGATCCCGCTGATCCAAGAGCTCGCTGGCAGGCTGACCGACCGCTTGGGCGGAGCCAATCGTGCGGCTCAGACCGGCGATCTGCTGGGTGAGGCTATTGAGCTGGTGAATATTGCTCTCGACACCATCCTGAACTTCACTCTGAACGGCATCCAGGTCGAAAAAAGCCTGTTGGAAGCGATCCGACACCTGGGTGGCAGAACGCACTGCCGCCGTGCGGAGGGTGGGGTCATTGGGGCGATCCGCGACGGCTTGAAAGGCGGCGAAGAAGCGATCTAAGCTGGCCTGGAGGCCCGTGTCGCTAGGCTCACCGATGACACCCTCAACACGCGTGGCAAGTCGGCTCGCAATCGTCGCATCGCCCACTTGAGCGCGGAGAGAGTCGGTGGAGCGATCCAGCCAAGAGGCGTGGCTTCGCAGGACGATACTAGCATCCACACCACCGCCCACTCCATTGCTGACTCCGGCGAGGGTGGTGCTATCTGACGAGCTGACCGAGCGAAGCGCCGTGACCTGGCGGGAGTAGCCCGGGGTGTTGACATTGGCGATATTTTGCCCGGTTGTCTCCAGAGCACGCTGGTGGGCATCGAGGGCTCGACTGGCGAGATAGATTCCTTGAAGTGACATTTTGTGTGATTTCCTTAACTCTCTTTGCGTAAACTCAAACTTTTTCGCTTAGTAACACCGATGTCATGCTCGGGTCTTCGGCAAGCGAGGCGGCAAAATGATCCGTGACCGCGAGGCCGTTTTCCAGCAGGAGTCGGTTAGTGCGCATCTGGTGGCGAAGCTGGTCGAGAGCAGCACGTGCCTCAAGGCTACTCTCACGAACCAGATGGCCACGCAGCGTGGTCAGAATCTTGGCGATTGCCTCATGGTAGCGCTCTACCCGTAGGACATCTCCCTGGATCAGTGCATCCTGCTGGCGACGGAGCAGATCACGGGCAATCTCTACTAAACGGGGGAGGGAGACAAGATCTTCTGCGCTCCACTCGGCCTGACGTATTCCCATCGAGGAGGCTGTCATGTTTAGGGATGTGACTCCAAAAGCTTCTCTGCCAGCGCGTCTTCGTCCACCTGGAACGTCCCTTGCTCGACCTGGGCGCGTAGCTCCGCCACTTCGGCGCTGCGAACATCGGGGGCCGTTTTGAGGGCATCAAACGCTGTCTGGATGTCCTCCGCACGCTGGGAGATAACGGCGGCATCCGGTCCCTCTCCCGAGGATTCGATCGTACGGTTTTTGGCTCTCTGTAGCGCCGCGATGGCGCTGACACTCAGTCCACTATCAACTCGCATGGCTATTTCCCTTCTCCGTCGAACTGCTGAACCAGGATCTCACCGATTCCCAGACCGCCACGCTGGGCGATTCGCTGAGAGATTTCCTGATCAAACATCTGACGGAACATCTCTTCGCCGCTACCATGCTTCATGGCGCCCCCTTTGGGAGCGGTGCGGTGCATGGCCTCTAGGAGCTGCCCGACAAAAAGACTCTCAAACTGCTCAGCTGCTTCTTTAACGGTGGCAGGCTTCGCCCTCGTCTGAGTCATAGAAGCCGCCGCAGTACCTGGCAGGTTTACTTGCATCTTACTGTACCTCAACCTCGGCAAAGAGTGCACCCGCGTTTTTAATGGCTAAGATAATGGCGATCACATCACGTGGGCTCACCCGGAGGGCATTGAGCGCCCGAACCAGCTCGGCGAGAGTGGCCCCTGGCTTCAGCTCGACAAGCGAGGCGCGGTTCTCTCCAGCGGCGATATCGGTCTGGCCGGTGACCACGGTCTCCCCCACATTGGCAAGCGGGCCGGGCTGGGAGATCAGGGTCTCGGAGGTGATCTCGACGGTCAGTGCGCCATGTGCCACCGCGACCGGCGCGATTCGGACATTGCCACCGATAATCACGGTTCCCGTGCGCTCGTTCAGCACGACTTTAGCAGGCACGGAGGGCTGAACCATCAGGGCACCTACCTCCGCGATCAGGCGCACGGGATCGTCGTAGCCTGTGGGAAGCTTCACCCGAACCGTAGCGGAGTCGAGAGCTCTGGCCGTGCCCGCTCCCAGCTTTTCATTGATCGCCAGCGCCACTTTGGTGGTGTTCTCAAAGTCCGGCGTGGAGAGGTTGATGCGCACGGAGCCATCACTGTCCGTGAGCTTCGTGGGGATCTCACGCTCGACGATCGCAGCTTCTGGGACGCGGCCTGCGGTGGGGTGGTTTTTCGTGGCACTGTTGCCGCCACCCCCCGCGGCGAAGCCACCGATCATCAGACCGCCCTGCGCCACGGCGTAGACATTTTCATCCGCTCCAATCAGAGGAGTCTGGAGGAGGATGCCGCCTTGGAGAGACGTGGCATCTCCCACGGAGGAGACTGTGACATCGAGCTTACTGCCGTTCTTGGCAAAGGCAGGAATCTCGGCGGTGACCATGACGACCGCGACGTTTCTTGTGCGGAGCACCTTGGGGTCTACTGTCACGCCAAAGCGCTGGAGCATGGCGACCACGGCTTGGATCGTAAACGGAGACTGCTGCGTGTCGCCGGTTCCATTGAGGCCGCTCACAAGGCCGTAGCCGATCAACTGGTTGGAGCGGACGCTCTCCACACGGGCAATATCGCGGATTCGGATGGGGGCAATTGGGAAGCCGCCCGGCCCAAAGGCACTCGTATTTGTGCTGGGACTTTTGGCGCTGGTGGTGGCGATGGGGCGAGGCGTTGGCGCGGGTGCTTTGGGAACGAGCTTGGTCGCCATGGGGAGCCGCTTAAGCTCTGCTAGGCTGGGCTTGGTCTCTTTGGTCTGCGGAGCCTTCTTAGCCTCCTTGTTGCCTGGAACTTCGGTCACTTCCAGCTTTGCAGGTGGCTGCTTCTGGGGAGTCTGTGCTTGGCCTGCACTCACCAGAGTGAGGGCACCCAGGGAGAGCACGAGAGTCGAGCCGATGGTTATATAGTTTTGACGAAACACCTTAAATACGTTCCTCCTCTCTATCTTTCGACAGGAGAGGAGGACAATGAAAGGGTTATTTGCGCGAGATGCTAAAACAGAAACTCAAAGACGCGACCGAGGAGGCCTGGTTTCGCATGGCGATCCACGGGGCCTTTTCCAAAGACCTCGATCTGGGCATCGGCGATAAGATTGGAGGAGATCGAGTTGTCTTGCAGGACGTCTTCAAAGCGCGCAATCCCCGAAAATCGCAGGGTCTGCACGTCGTCGTTGATCTTCATGGTTCGATCGCCTCGGATCACGAGCTGGCCTGTGCTGGTGACTTCCATAACGCGGCAGGTGATCGTCGTGGTGAGGCGTGAGTTGCGCGTGGTCGAGCCGGAGCCTTTCTGCGCTGTCGCGCCCCCCAAAGAGGCACGCGGAACAAGCTTCATCAGCCCCCAGAGTCCTTCCCCGCCCTTGGCACTGGCCTCTCCGCTGCGCTTCATGTCCACATCGGCAGACTGGATCGCCGTGGTGCTCTCCGCGATAATCACCGTGACCACGTCCCCGACGGCGTGGGCGCGACGATCGGCGAACATGCTGCGTTTTTTATCCGTGGGGTAGATCGTGTCGGCAAGGGCGGCCGTGTGGGAGGCAAGTGGGAGAGTGAGAGCTACTAGGGCGAGCTGTTTTAGGCGTGTAAGGCGCTTCATGGGAGTTTCCTTGAGTTTTTAAAAGACCATCTCCAGCTCGTCTTGCCCGATAACACGGGCGCTAAAATCGAGCTGGCTTATGACATTGCGAATACGAATTGTCTGGCCCATCGTGCCATCTTGCTGGGCCTCGCCGGTGCAGGCAAGCGCGACCGAGCCACTGCGGCAGGTCACTTTCACGCGTGCCCCTCGGCGCACGAGGGGAATCAGGCGGAGCTGCGTTGACAGAACGGGCGCACCTTCCTGGAGGCTCACGCTGAGCTGGCGACCCAGGGCCTGGGCCGCATCCAAAAGAAAGGTCGTGCCTGGGTTTGTGGGGATCTCTGTGGACGCCGGATCATCCTCCGTGAGAATCGTGCCAGCGGTCAGAGGGCGGCTGGCGACGAGCGCCCGTGTGCGCTGCACGACACGCAGGTTGAGGGTGACCGTGCTCTCGACTTGCTGATTCACCCAGATCTCGATCACCACACTGGCCGAGGTACTTGTCAAGCGGGGCTCACGGGCACGTAGGGTGAGTTCCCCTGGAGCGACCCGGATTTCCTGTGGTGGTGTGCTCGGCTGAAGTACGCCGTCGGTGAGCTGGGGCTCGATGGCTTCTCTTGCCGCTTGGAGTAGTGCCTCGCCCGAGACACTCTGGAATACCCGAGTGATGGCGACATTCTCAGGGCCGGTGTACTGCACTTGCTCATCGCGCACCCCGAGGCTCTTGACGCGCAGACGAGCATAGGCCACCGAGACTGTGCGCTTGGTGCCAAAAAGAGGGGAGGAGCCAATATCGAGCACTCGGAGGGCTTCGGCGAGCTTTGTATCGGCGCACTGAATCTCGGCAATATCGCTCAAGCGGATGACACCTCCGCCGACATCGGCGCTGGGACGAAACGTCAGCTGAACCGGCACCCCGCCTGCCGCGAGGGCAGGCAGGGGGGCCAGTGTTGAGATCAGAAGCGCACTCAGCAGGCTTCGACGAGTCATGGTGGCTACCATGGCAGTTACCGTCGCAGACCGTTGGCGATCTGGAGCATCTCATCGGATGCCTGGATACTCTTGGAGTTGACTTCGTAGGCGCGCTGGGCGGTGATCATGTTGACCATCTCCTCCACCACTTTCACGTTCGACATCTCCACCATCCCCTGACGAATCGTCCCACGTCCATCGGTGCCCGCGTTTCCAAGCACTTCCGCTCCTGAGGCCGGTGTGATGGTGAGCAGGTTGCGGCCAATCGCAGACAGCCCCGCCGGGTTGGCAAAGTTCGCAACCTGGAGCTGACCTACTGGGGATTGGGTACCATCGCCTAGTGAGACGGTAACTGTGCCGTCCTGAGAGATACTGATTCCGGTGGCTCCTGCGGGAATCGTGATCTGAGGTTGGAGCACATAGCCATCATTGGTGACCATCTGTCCCTGGTTATCCAGCTTGAAAGAACCGTCACGGGTGTAGCCGAACTGTCCGTTGGGGAGCTGGACTTTGAAGAAGCCACTTCCCTCGATCACAAGGTCCGTGTTCTCCCCTTTGCGAATATCGCCTTGTGTGTGGACACGATCTACGCCCACAGCTCGGACACCGAGACCTACCTCAAGCCCGGTGGGAGCCTGGGAGCCTTGGCCTGTGGAGGAGCCTGCAGCGCGGGTGGTCTGGTACATCAAGTCCTGGAAAGTCGCCTGGCCACGCTTGAAGCCGTTCGTATTGACGTTGGAGAGGTTGTTGGCGATAACATCCATGTTGAGCTGCTGGGCATTCATTCCCGTGGCTGCGGTGTAGAGAGAGCGAATCATTTTGGTTTTCCTTAGGTTTTAAGAGAGCTAGCGAAGAAGGGTGAAGAGATTCTCCAGGGTCTGGTCCTGGGCTTGGATGGATTTCTGATTTGCCTCGTAGGCACGCATCCCGCTGATCATGTCCACCATCTCGCGGACGGGGTCTACATTAGAGCGCTCCAGGTGACCGGAGAGCACGTTCACGGTGCCAGGGGCAAGCTCGCGGACTTCGGCGGCGGTACTCATGCCATTGCCTGTGGGCGTAAGAGGGGTATTGGGCATCACAAGGCGCAGGCGTCCCAGAACCTGTCCATTTCGGCTGGTAATCGTCCCGGACTCCGAGATCTTCCAGTCCGAACTCCCCACGGGGATCGGGGCTCCGCTCGCCCCGAGAACAGGCTCACCGGTGGGGAGAGCTACCTCACCGCTTGCATTGAGTGTCAGAGAGGCGCTACGAACCAAGCGAGCGCCGTCATTGGTTTTGACCATCAGGTAGCCGGGGCCAGAGAGAGCCACATCGTGTGGGTTGCTGGTAGGCTGTACTAACCCTGGTGTGGTATCGCGTGTGGCGATAGGCTCGGTGGCAAAAGCCGTGTTAAACGGCGAGGGGTTACTGGCCCGCTTCTCTTCGGTGAGAACATAGCTACTATGGAGCGCGACCACTTGACGCTGAAAACCGGTGGAGTTGACATTGGCGAGGTTATTGGCTGTCACATCCTGAAGGATTTGCCGCGCCCGCATTCCCGTCGCACTTTCGTAGAGTCCTCTTAACATACTCTGTCTTTCGACCTGGTTTGGGAGCAATGAAAGGGTTATTTTTGTGGCTTTGGGTGGTAGAATCAAAAGGCAATGGCTGCCTACAAACACTCCCCACGAAACTACCTACCGCTTCTGTTTTTGCTCGCACTCGGCGGTGTTGGCCTAACGAGCTGGGGAACCTGGCGCAGTCTCCAGCCCACGATGCAGATTCCGCTCGCCCCAAGAGCCATTCGTTCGGCACTGAGCACTAGTGAGAACTGGCGACTCTCTGGGACACAGCACCAGGTCTATGGGCGCTGGCAGCAGTATCTCAACCCTCGCAGTCGGCCTCAGTTTTCCGCCGATGGACGCTACATCGCGGTGGGGTTAGGCCTTTCTCTGCACCTCTATAGCACTGAGACCGGCAAGCTTTTGGCCCACTGCGAGACTCCCCCCGCAAAACCTCTTCCCAACACAATCCCTCACTCTCCGCGGCTGAGGATTTTCTCGGTACATGGAGAGAATGCTTGGTATGTCTGGCATGAGGGGCAAGATGAGCGGGCACAAGTCTATCGCTTGACTCCAGAGAGCTGGAACGCAACAGAGCTACTACCTGGATTTATCTCTGTAGCACTGATTTCGCCTGATGCTCGCTTTGTCTTTGGCTACGGCCAAAAGGGAGCACGACTGGGCTGGGATCGCAAGACAGGGAAAGTCGTGAAGTTCTCGGAGAAGCTCGTGATTTTTTGGGAGCAAGCGCGAATAGACCCACGTTCCGGGGCCGTCTACGGAGTTTCCTCGACCCCGAGACCGGAAAAGAGCTTCCGACACCGGCGTACTTGCAAGACAAAACTCTGGTTGCCTTTCGCCTGAACAAGTACGGAGTTGTGACCGGACATCAAAATGGAACAATTACAGTACGTCCTCTCTTATCGCCCGAAACCTATAAACTAACCTACAAGACAAAGCTTCACTCGATTGACTGGGTTGCCCTTGCGGGTAAGAGGCGGATCTGGGCAGGCGGACTTGTTCCCACAGCAGGTAAGCCCCGTGTCTTTAGGATGGCAGTTGAGTGTATTGACCGCGAGGGAGACAAGGGCAAGCTCCTCCTCGAGCCAGACTTCACCGACGATGAGAGAGGTGGTGAGGCGCAGTGGGGGGAGTTCATAGAGCGTTGGGGCAAGACCCGGCTCTATGTACTGAGACGCACCCTGTACGAAAAGAGATCCAGCGTCCGCCATGAGGCCTGGATTGGAGAGACGATAAACGGGAAGCAAGTGCGCGTTCCCTGGGAGGTCCCCGCCACAGATATCTCGCTCTCGCCTCAGGAAGACTTTGCGGCCTGGATTGACAAGTCCGGCACCCTGACCCTCTGGCGAGTGCCGCTTTAGTAGGAGAGTTTGATGCGTGTTTTGATCATGTCGGATATGGAAGGTGTCAGTGGGATCGTGACGTGGAAGCAGGTCGAGGGCGGCTCCCCGATGTTTGAAGAGGGGCGGCGGCTCTACACCGAGGAGATCAATGCCGCTGTGCGTGGTGCGGTGGCGGCGGGTGCGACGGAGATTGTGGCGGTGGACTGCCACGGCGCGGGCGGCGACTGGACCTTTAACTCTTACGTCCCCGAGCTACTTCACCCCGCCTGTGAGTGGGTGGCACATCATACCTGGAGCCGCTACACCGAGCTTTTAGAACAGGGCTGTGATGCCGCGCTCATGGTGGGGATGCATGCGCGCGCCGGAACCCCCGACGGCGTGATGTGCCACACGATCTCAACCGTCACCTGGCGCAATCTCTGGTTCAACGACGACTTGGTGGGGGAGCTGGGGATCAATGCGGCGCTCTGTGGCCACTTTGGCTGCCCGGTTGCACTGGTGACGGGCGACGAGGCCACTTGTCGTGAGGGCCGCGAGATCCTCGGCGATGACCCGGTCTATGTGGCGGTGAAGCGTGGGCTCTCCCGCTACTCTGCCCGGCAAATCCCTCCGGTGCGCGCCCGCCAGATGATCGAAGATGGAGCCCGTGAGGCGCTCTCTCGGGTGAAGAAAGGCCGTGTCTACAGCGTCGGCTCCCCGACCACGATCACGATCGAAGTGGAGACAGTAGATAAAGTCGGGCAGTTTCGCAATAAACGCGGGGTCGAGGTCCTCGAGCCGCTCCAGGTGCAGAGCCGGGCAGAGAACTGGATGGCGGCCTGGGATCAGATCTGGCCCCAGGCGGAAAAATAAATCTCCGCACGGGCGCATATCAGGCGGGCCCATTTATGCGCCCGATTCCGAGACCCCCGGTGTTTGCCCCGGATTGCCGTTGAAGAACACGAACGAGCGCTCTCGGGGCGGGGTTCCCAGCGGTGTGGCGGCAGCGAAGGCAAGCTGTCGCCACGCCTCATAGACCGTGATCGCGACGGCGTTGGAGAGATTAAGGCTCCGGCTGCCAGGCATCATCGGGAGCGTCAGCACGGTCACCTCAGCGAGAATTTCTTCAGGCAGGCCGCGGGACTCTGAGCCAAAGAGTAGCGCGTCGCCGGGCTGAAACTCCGTCTCGTAGGGCGTGGCGTCTCCCCCCGTCTCGATCGCAAAAATACGGCTCCCTGCAAGTGCCACTTTGCACGCTTCCCAACCCGCGTGGCGCTTGACTTCGGCGAACTCTTCATAATCAAGGTGTGCTCGGCGCAGGCGCTTGTCGTCCCAAGCAAAGCCCAGGGGCTCGATCAGATGCAGCGCCGCGCCCGCGTTGGCGCATAGCCGAACAATATTGCCGGTGTTCTGGGGCATGTCAGGTTCGTGGAGAATGACGGAGATCATAGAGCCTTGATCTCGACGGCACCACCGTCACGCACTTCCAAAAAAAGCGAAAAGTCCCGTAGGAGGTCAATGCCAATCATAGGCTCACCTACCATTTCTACGGCTTCAACCAAACGTTTCTTGCCTGCCCAGTCACACTCTGCTGCATAGATTTCATAGGGAGAAACACGACCATCCGCCACTGTGAATTCTTCGTTCCAGAGTTTTGGGAGGCGCAGTGTGCCAATCCAATAGGGAGAGAGCTTGATCTCGCCTGCGAATCCTGTATCAATTAAAAACTCAATATCGAAAGCGACTTCATCGGGCCGATAGAGGCGCAGGGTGATTCGTCCCGCATTGCGGGAGAAATACCCCGTCACTGTGGGCGCTCGTGTTGGGAAATCTGTTTCTCCGCCTCTAAGCGATAGAACATTCGAATGTCATCGTCCGTGGGGGGGCCAATCCGAAAGACCACAATGCTGCCGTCTTTGAAGCGCTCCCAGAGGGCCATTCCTGCGGCCTTTCGAGTTTCGCCAATGACGTATTCGCCTGTGCCGGGATGAATTGCGATCACTTTTCCTAGGTGTTTAGGCTCTAAGAAAGCTCTCAGCTGCTCTTCGTAGATCTGATGCGCACGGGTGCGTTCGTCAAGACTGGAAACGGTAGACATGATGATTTAGTATACCGCCTGAAGAATTTTGGCTTTTGGGCAGGATTCTGGCACGGGTCTGGCGTAAGGTTTTATCCGGAAGGTTTTTTCAATGGATACAGAAATCACAACAATCTCTGAGGGCGCTGCAGTTGAGGCCAAGCCCCTTCGTGTCGGCTTTATCGGCTGTGGTGGGATCGCGCAGACCCACATCGGCTACATGACCAAGATCCCAGGCGTCTCGATTGTCGCCGGGGCGGACATCCGCCAGGTGGCGCTCGACGTGATGCACAGCAAGCATGGCGTCGCGACCGACCATCTCTTTACCGATTTTAACGAGATGCTCAAGACCGTGGGCGACGATATTGACGCGATCTCGGTGTGTACGCCCAACGGCGTGCATGCCAAAGCGGCGATTGCGGCGGCCAATGCAGGCAAAGACATCCTCTGCGAGAAGCCCATCGCGATGAACCCCACCGAGGCGCAGGCGATTGCCGATGCCGTTCATGCCAATGGCGTCAAGTTCGTCATGGGCTTCCAGCACCGCTACGAGCCCAAGAGCAAGTACGTCCGTGATCTCATCGAGAGCGGTGCTCTTGGCAAGATTATGTATGTTCGCGCTCAAGCCCTGCGCCGCCGTGGCATCCCGAACTGGGGTGTCTTTGGCCGTAAAGAGCTGCAAGGTGGCGGCCCGATGATTGATATCGGCGTGCATATCCTCGACACCGCGCACAGCCTCATCGGCAACCCTACCCCGATCACCGCGACCGGCAACACCTGGACCTGGATGGGCAACAAGCCCAGCGAAGTCAAGAGCCAGTGGCCGGGCTGGGATCACGAGACCTACACGGTCGAGGACCTCGCTGCCGGGATGATCCGCTTCGACAACGGCACCATTCTCACGCTGGAGTCGAGCTTCTGCAACCATATCAAAGAGGATGTCTTCGACATTCAGATCATGGGCGAGAAGGGCGGCGTCATCTGGAGCACGTCGGAGACCTACACGGACTGGGAAGGCTACATGATCAACGCGACCCCCGCGTACTACCCCAAGTGGGACATGTGGCAGTACAAGATCCAGCACTTCATCGAGGTCGTGAGAGACGGTCGCCCCAACGAGTGCCCGGTCGAGCACGGCGTCATGGTGCAGAAGATGCTCAGCGGCATCTACGCCTCCGCCGAGCAGGGCAAGGAAGTCGCGATCTAAACCCTCCTCCCCTGCCCCTCCTCCCAATCCTGGGAGGAGGGGTGTTTTTGTTTTACGAGTCCGGGCCCATTTATGCGCCCGACATATATCCGCACGAAAACAATCCCGCCCATCCGACGAATGTTGCATTGGTTTTTACGGAAGCAAAGATTGATAGAGCGCCAGATCTGAGGCGAGATAACAGCAAAAACTCACCTCGTCAAACTCGCCGCCGAAGCTCTGGACGGTTTCCACGGCGATCTTTGCGGCTTTCTCGGGTGGGTAGCCAAAGATTCCGGTGCTGATGCAGGGGAAGGCGATGGTTTTTAGACCCTGCTCAGCGGCGATCTCTAAGCTACGCCGGTAGCACAAGACGAGCTTCTCGGGCTCGCCTTTGTCACCGCCACGCCAAACCGGGCCGACGGTGTGGACGATGAAGCGGGCCGGGAGGTTGTAGCCCTTGGTGAGCTTTGCTTCGCCCGTCTTGCAGCCTCCGAGGAGGCGACACTCGTGGACGAGCTCGGGGCCAGCGGCGCGGTGGATCGCACCGTCTACGCCGCCGCCACCGAGGAGCGAGGAGTTCGCAGCGTTCACGATGGCGTCTACAGCGAGTTTCGTAATATCACCCTGAATTGCACGCAAAGTCTGCATAGACTATTCTATCCGACCGACTATAGGAGAGACTTATGGTCGTTACCGAACAGCCACTCTCTATCGTCAGCCTGCTGGCCGCTCTTTCGTATGCGCTGGATCTTACCGAAGGCCAGCCGATGGGCCATGCGATTCGTACCTGCCTGATCGGGCTACGACTGGCCCGCGCGATCGGCCTTACGGGAGAGGAGCGGGATAATCTGCACTTGGCGCTGCTGCTTAAGGACTCTGGTTGCTCCAGTAACGCCGCCCGGATGTTTGCGCTCTTTGGGGGCAACGAGATTCTCGCCAAGCAAGACTCCAAGATCCACGACTGGCGGCGCATGCACGAGGCGATTCAGTTTGCGCTACGCCATGCCGCGCCACAAGAGGGGCTTCGTAAGCGCATCGCCCAGCTCAAGGAGCTGGCACGGCAGCCCGTACGCGTGATGGATGTACTGACGGAGACACGCTGCACCCGTGGCGCGGAGATCGCACGACTTCTGGGACTGAGCCCGGATGTCTCGTCGGCCATCTACTCTCTGGATGAGCACTGGGACGGCCAAGGAGCACCGTATCACCGTAAAGGCGACGAGATTCCCTTGCTGGCCCGGATCGCCTGCCTCTCCCAGACGATGGAAGTCTTCGCCACGACCTACGGCACCACACGGGCCTATCAGATGCTCACGCAGCGCTCTGGAACGTGGTTCGACCCAGAGCTGGTGAGAGCAGCACGTGCTTTTGAACACGACACGGTTTTCTGGGACGGCGTGCGCAACCAGCCGGAAGTTCTCTTGCGGCTCAAGACCAGCGAGCGCCTGCACCAGCAAGTCACGGAGGCGAGCCTCGACAATATCTGCGCCGCCTTTGCGCGTATCGTGGATGCCAAGTCATCGTTCACGGGGGAGCACTCGGTGCGAGTGGCGGAGTATGCCGAGCAGCTCGCACTAAGCCTCGGGATGGGGGAGCTTCGCCGCGCGACCCTCCGCCGTGCGGCGCTTCTCCACGATCTGGGGAAGCTTGCCATCCCCAACCTCATTCTGGACAAGCCCGACCGCCTCACCGACGATGAGTTTGCCCAGATCAAGAAGCATCCATACTACACGGCGGTGATCCTGGGCCAGATTCCCGGCTTTGGGCGCATCACCGAGATCGCGGCTGCCCACCATGAGAAGCTCAATGGGACGGGCTACCACCTAGGGCTTACCGGCGACAAACTGGATATCGAGATGCGAATACTCGCCGTCGCCGATATCTACGATGCCCTCACCGCCGCTCGGCCCTACCGCGCTGCCATGCCCCTCGAACAAGCGCTCGCCATTCTCCAAAAAGATGCGGGAGTCGCCCTCGACCCTGACTGCGTCGCCGCCGCCGAGAAGATCGCGTACCAAGAGCCACCTCTCGCTCTCGCAGCGTAGTACAATGCATCTGTGATAACTTCGGAGCGTTTGGCGTGGCGGGCGGCGCTGCTGCTGATTCTAGGCTACATGGCCTACTACTTCTGTCGGACTAATTTCTCGGTGGGGCGGCCCTCGCAGCTTTTGGAGCTGGCACAGGGCGGGGTCTCTCACGAAGTCGCGACGGTGGCGCTGGGGCGAGTTGCGACTTTTGGGGTGATCGCGGGAATCTGTGGGAAGTTGCTGGCGGGGCGTGTGGTTGCAAAGCTTGGCGGCGTGGGCGCGTTTGTTCTGGGGGGACTGGGAGCGGCGCTGGCGACCGTGGCCTTTGGTTTTAGCAACAGCATTCCGCTCTTTGGAGTTTGCTGGGGCGCCAACCGGATCTTTCAGGCGGTGGGCTGGCCTGCGGCGGTGCGCATCGTGGGGAGCTGGTTTCCGGCGGGGAGCTACGGCAAGGCAATGGGGATTGTCTCACTCGCCTGGCTCTTTGGCGATGCGCTCTCGCGGGCGATCCCGAAAACCCATGAGCCCGTTCCCCTTCGCCAGCTCTTCGCACGTCCCGCCTTTCTCGGTGTCTGTGTGGGAGCATTTGGCTTCACGCTGGTCAATGTCACACTCTCCGAGTGGCTACCGGTGTACTTCACCGGAATCGGGCTGAGCCAGGGAAGTGCCGCGCTGGCAAGCGGGCTCTATCCACTCATGGGGGGCGTCAGCGCCGTTGCCTTTGGAGCTTGGGGGGATCGGATCGGGGGGCATGGACGGCAAAAGCTCTTGCTCATCGGCTTGCTCCTCACCGCGCTGAGCATGGCGGGTTTTCTGCTGGCAAAGACTCCCACCATCGCCTTTGTTTTGGTGGCTTTCTCGGGCTTGGTGGCGGGCGGTCCGTATGCCTACACGGTGGGGGCGGCGGCGCTGGACTTGGTCGAGTCGAAGCAAGCCGCAAGCGTGAATGGAATCATTGACGGTGTCGGCTATCTGGGGGCGATTCTTGCCGGAGAAGCTCTCGCTCGGCTTGCCGTCGCCCTGGGCTGGAACGGGGCCTTTGCCGCACTCGCCGGGGTTTGTCTACTGGCAAGCACGCTCTGTGCCATTTTGAATCGGCAAGCGCGGTAAACTTCAGGGAGATGCCTAACAAGTACGCCCGTAAGCTCGCTGCAAAGCTCGCCCCTGACCCCGACGCGTTTCTGGAAGCACTGGAAGCGGGGAGGAGTGCCTGTCCTGCTGTACTTTGGCTGCACGACAGTGCCGAGAGTCCGTTCGAGAGCAAGCCCCCCGCTTCCTGGCAGCCCGAGTTTGTGCAAGCTGTCGCGACAGGCGAGCGTCCTGGTCGCCACGCCCTCCACGACGAAGGTGCTTACTACTGTTTGGATCTATCGTCGGTGTTTGAGGCGAGTGCGCTCTGTGGCCTCTCCGCGGGTGGCATGGTGGTGGATGTCTGCGCCGCGCCGGGGGGCAAGACGGTCTTTGCGCATCGTGCGCTCGCACCCGAGCGCCTCATCGCCAACGAGGTGATCGGCAAGCGCCTCGGGCCGCTGACGGGCAATCTGAAGCGCTGCAAAGTTCCCGCCGAGACGCGTTGTGCCGATCCGTCCAAGCTTGCCGAGGAGCTTTCCGGGCTGGCGAGTGTGGTCTTAGTGGACGCGCCGTGCTCCGGGCAGTCGCTCCTGGCACGGGGGCAAGACAATCCTGGTGCGTTTCATCCCATCAATGTCAACTCCTGCGCCAACCGTCAAAAGCGCATTCTGGCGGAGTCCGTGCGCCTACTTGCTCCTGGCGGCTTTCTGCTCTACTCCACATGCACCTATGCGCGGGAAGAAAATGAAGATGTGCTGGCTTGGCTACTGACCCGTTTCCCCGAGCTGACGGCGCAAGAGCTCCCCACGCACGCCGCGCACCGCTCTCCCCACGCCGATTTCCCCTGCTACCGGCTCTGGCCCGATGCGGGGTATGGAGCAGGGGGATTTGTGGCTTTGCTTCAGCATCCAATTTCCACCCCATGAAATGGGACGTTTGGGTAGCCCGGCACGGGCTTCGCGGCACGCAGTGCCACTGCAGACGCTGGTTTTCAACCAGCGGCAGATCTGTATAGGACATTTAATCAGGTATTAAGACGGCGCGTGTAATTGCCGATAATCGGAGATAGAGAACCTGCTTGTCTTCGATGAACACACTACCTACGATCGCACAAAACTACCTTAAACTTATCTATACGCTTGGTGGAGTGTTGCTTGCGCTTGCCTTGTGGCAGCTGTGCCATATCACCAACCCGCAGTTCAACTGGGGGCACTTGACGATTTTTGTGGTGCTTGCGGGCATGGTGGGGCCAAAGAAGATTCGCCTGACGCGTAGCCGTACCACCGATGATGTGGGGGCAATGTCCCTGGGTTTCACGATTATCTACGCCACGATGCTCCACTTCGGGCCGCCCGCTGCGGTGCTGGCTGCCTGTGCCAATGTCTTTGTGGGCTGCTTTCGCCAACCAAGCTACCAGCGCATGTTCAACGTGGCTCTCTCGGCAGTGGAGGCAACCACTTCGGGCCTGGCTCTCAGCCTCTTGCGTGATGTGGGGGTCTCGGGGTGGCTGCGGGGTGAGTCTCCTGAGAAAGTGACGGTGGCGCATCTGCCTGCGGTTCTGATCGGTGCGATTGTCTACTACGCCGTCAATACCGGAGGCGTTTCCACGATTATTTCTCTCACCAGTAAACAAAATATTGTCGCCCTCTGGAAAGAGAACTTCCTCTGGACACTGCCTAGCTACCTGGCAGGAGCGAGTGCCAGTGGCCTAGCGCTTCTCTTGCTAGGGCTGACGGGCAATCATGTTGCAACACTGACCATTGTGGTCTTTGTGGCCCCTGTCGGCTACATGACCTACACCGTCTACGAAACCTACACCGCGCGGGCTCGGGAGAAGCAGGAGCATATTGAGGAGCTTCAGACCAGCCAGGCGCAGCTTGCCGAGCTGTATTTAGCGACCATTAAGAGCCTTGCGCTCGCCATTGATGCGAAAGATCAGTATACCCACCAGCACATTCTACGTGTCCAGCGCTACTCCGTGGCAGTCGGGGAGCACTTGGGGCTCTCCGAAAACGACATGGAAGGCCTGCGAACAGGCGCACTACTGCACGATATTGGTAAGCTTGGCGTGCCTGAGTATGTCTTGCTCAAGCCGGGCAAGCTAACGGCAGATGAGTTTGACAAGATCAAGAAGCACCCCGAGATCGGGGCTGCGATCCTTGACCCGGTGGAGTTCCCCTGGCCCGTCTTGCCGGTGGTGAAGTACCACCATGAGAAGTGGGACGGTACCGGCTACCCCGAAGGGCTGGCCGGTGAGGACATTCCCTTCACGGCGCGCATTCTCGCGGTCGCTGATGTCTACGATGCGCTGACCTCGAACCGCTCTTACCGTAATGCTTGGACGCATGAGAAGGCGATCCATGTGATCCAAAAAGACGCAGGGACGCACTTTGACCCCGTGATCGCTCAGGCGTTTCTGGAGGTCATTGATGGTGTCGTGCAGGAGATGGCCAAAGAGGGGCAGGGGCCACTAGTTCCCCGCAAAGAGACACCGATCTACGCCACCAAAGCCGATGAAGCTGCCCGAGACATTCACCGTGCCTCGTCGGAGCTCTGGGCGCTCTACGAAGTGGCACAGACCCTCTCGGCCAGCATGGGAATCACCGAGACTCTGGACATTCTGGCGCGCAAGCTGGAGGCGATTCTGCCTGGTACCTCGTGTCTCTTCTTGCTCAAGTCCGAAGGCAACCCCGACACCTTGGTCGCACGTGCGGCTGTCGGAACCAACCGCGAGCACTTTCTCGGCTGTCAGACCAGCGGCTCGCGTAGCCTCACGCTTAAGACCGTCGAGCAGCGGACGACCTACCTGGGAGGCTTTGACCACGATGACCTGCTGATCACCAGCTCGACGCAGGTGCCTTGGGCCCCGCTCAACTCCTCGCTGATCGTCCCCATTGTGCACCAAGGAGAGGCGCTCGGTAGCATCAATCTCTACCACCAGCACGCCGTGGCTTTCTCACAGCACGATCAGCACTTACTGGAGATGATCTCGGAGCGCGCTGCGATGGCGATCTACAACGGCCTGCTCTACGACCGAACTCGTAGCCATGCCTTCACCGACCCGCTCACCGAGCTCTACAACCTGCGGTTCTTGACCCAGCATGTGGAGAAGCGCTGTGAAGAAGACGAAGAGGCTCGCCGATTCTCGGTGCTCTGTATGGACTTGGATCACTTTAAGCCCGTCAACGACAACTTTGGCCACCTACGCGGCGACGATGTCCTGCGCGACTTAGCACAGATTCTCCGGGAGACCGTCGGCCCGCGCGATGTGGTCGCTCGTTATGGCGGCGATGAGTTTCTGGTGATTGTGGAGGATGCCGGACAAGACGAAGCCAACGAGATCTCACGGCGAATCCATGATGCGGTTGTCTCCTACGACACCCGACTGGTGCATCCCTTGCTAGGCACTCTGCGACTAGGGGTGAGTATCGGCTCTGCGTGCTTCCCCAAAGATGGAATGGACTGTGCGAGCCTGCTCTCGGTAGCAGATCAGCGCATGTACCAGGACAAGACCGAACGCAAGCTCCGTCAGATGGCGGGAGCCCCAACCCTCCAGCAGCCTAAAATTGCGACGGCGCGAAGCAGTGCATCACGCAAAAAAGCCGCATAGGGATTGCAAATAGCGTAAACTATGCGCATGAATGCGCCAAAGCTGCTTCTTACCCTAGGGCTGGTTACCGATATTCACTACGCCGATGCCAAGCCTCGGATCAACCGTTACTACCGTGAGTCTTTGAGCAAATTGGACGAAGCCGCGAAGGCTCTGCGTGAGAAGAAAGTCGCGCTTGCTGTCAGTCTTGGCGACACGATTGATGCCGGTGAGAAAGCCGATGCCGCCACGGAGCTTGAGTTTCTCAAGCGCATTGATGAGGTCTTTGCAGGCATGGCCACGGAGCGCCACTATGTTCTTGGTAATCACTGCGTCGCGACACTCAAAAAGCAAGAGTTTCTCGCCACGGTTCACAAAAAAGGCAAGAAGCGCTCGTTTTACTCCCTCAGCCGCCAAGGCGTCCATCTGATTTTTCTGGATGCCTGCTTCCGCGCCGATGGCGTGGCCTACGGAGACGGTCCGTTTAAGTGGCATGACACCGAGATTCCCCTCGCACAGCGCATGTGGCTCGAGGCGAACCTGAAAAAGGCAAAAGGCCCGGTGATTGTTTTTGTGCACCAGCGCCTCGACACGCCTCCGGAAAACCGCTACACCATTAAGAGCGCCCCAGAAGTCCGACGTATTTTAGAGCAGAGCAAGAAAGTGAGTGCGGTCTTCATGGGACATAGCCATGGAAATGCGCAGACTGTGATCAATGGGATTCCCTATCTCACACTTGCGGCGATGGTCGAGGGCACTGGCCCCGAGAACAATGGCTACAGCCTTTTGCGTATCTTCGACGATGGCAGTATCGAGCTAGAGGGTTTTCGCAAGCATGCGCTCCACCCGGTGCACGCAAAACGCCTGCAACCAACTGCCTTTGCTGAGGCTCTCTAGGAGATATGCAGCTTAGTATTCAAGCGCGTGGCCTCGTCAAAGACTACGGCAAGCAGCGCGCTGTGGACGGAATTGATTTGGACGTGGCCGAGGGAGAGTTCTACGGGTTTCTGGGCCCCAATGGCGCGGGAAAATCCACGACCATTAAGATGCTCACCGGAATGCTCCGGCCCACCAGCGGCCAGATGCTCGTGGCGGGCTACGACATGGCGAGCCAGCCGCTCGACGTCAAGCGCGTGATCGGGATTCTCCCCGAGGAAACCAGCCTCTACGAGCGCCTCACGGCCCGTGAGATGCTGCTCTTTGCCGGTCAGATGTATGGCCTGAGCCGCACCGAGACCCAGGAGCGCACCCAGGATCTGCTGGGCGTGATGGAGCTTACCAGCGATGCCGACAAGCTGATCGTGGACTACTCGATGGGCATGAAGAAGAAAGTCGCGCTGGCGGCGGCGCTGATCCACCGGCCCCGTGTGCTCTTTCTCGATGAGCCCTTTAATGGCATTGACCCCATCTCCGTGCGTGCGATCCGCGATGTCTTAAAAGCTCTCACGGATCACGGCACGACAATCTTTTTTACCTCACACGTGATGGAAGTGGTCGAGCGGCTCTGCACTCGGATCGCGATTATTCAAAAAGGAAAGCTGGTCGGGCAGGGCACGATTGCGGAGCTGCGCGAGCAAGCCGGGGAAGATGGCGCTCTGGAGGATGTCTTCCTCAAGCTCGTCTCCGCCGAAGCCACCAACACAGAGAGCCTAAAGTGGCTCTGATTTCTTTCCCCCGCTCGGCGGGGGCTAGGGGGGCGGACGCATGGCTCTAAGGCAGCTGATGTGGCTGCGCTGGAAGCTTACCCAGCGCGGCTTTACCCGTAGCCGTAGCACGCTGATTGGCTCCATTATCGGTTTGGTTTTTCTTGGGCCGTATGCCTTGGCGCTGGCAGGCGCACTGGGCTATGGGCTCTTTAAACTCAATCTCAACTTAGGTGAGCACACGCTCCGTGCGGCACTTCTTTTCGTGGCAGGCATCTGGACGGTTGGGCCGCTCCTAGGCTTTCAGCTCAACGAAGCGCAAGATATCACGCGGCTCTTTGTCTACCCGGTGCCGGTGCGCAAGCTCTTTCTCGGCGCGATTGCCGGGTGCCTGCTGGACCTGACGACAATCCTCTTACTGCCGACGCTGATCGCGGTGATCGTGGGGGCGGCGTTTCATGGTGTGGCGGGCGCACTGGTCGCTGCAGTTGCGATGCCGCTCTTTCTGTTCCAGACCCTTGCCGCAAGCCAGGCGGTGACACTGGCGCTTCAGGGGATTCTCCAGAGCCGAAAGTGGCGCGATGTGGCCCTGATTATCGTCCCACTTTTTTGGATGGTATGGCAGCTTGGGATGCAGAGTATCGGGCGTGGCGCGGGCAAGGTGGACTGGAAGGCGTTTCTGGCCAGCACGCCGTGGGAGGCCGTGAGCTTCCTGCCCTCGGGGCTTGCGGCGCGTGCCGTGGGCGCAGGGATGAAGGGGATGTGGCCGCTGGCGATTGCCTATCTCGGGGCGCTGGGGCTCGTCACCGTTGCCACGTTCACCCTCTCTGCCTGGCTGGTAGGAAAAGCCTACGAAGGCGATGCGGTGGGCGTCCCCGCCCCGAAGC
>JAPLCP010000178.1 GCA_026392155.1 Armatimonadota bacterium
GCTCAATGCCCACTTCGAGCACCACTGGCGCGCCGAGCACCTCGATTTAGCCTGCGACTGGCTCGCCGATAAAGGCATCCTAGACCGGGTTGGCGTCCCGCTACGGCTCACCAAAGACAGCCGGGTCACGGTGGACGAGGCAGGCTATGTCTTTGTGGGAGGGTGAGATTGATATAATGCGAAGCAGGAGAAAAAGATAATGAGCATTGTTCTGGAGCTAACCCCCGCTGAAGAAGAAGCCCTTAGCCGAGGTGCAGAGCGAGCGGGGATGGAGCTCCCTGCATTTCTAATCGCCTGCACCCTAAATTCAATCAAGCGCGAAGAAGCCACGCACGCCGAGACCGTCGCCTTTATCACCGAAGAAGCGCGCCGTGCGGTCGCTGAGGCCCAAAATAAGCTACACGAAAAAGGCATCAGCTATATCACCGGCGATGAAAATTCTATCCAGAAACATCTACCCCCTACGATGGAGAAGGTGTGAAGCCGCGCCTTCTGATCTTCGCTGGTCCAAACGGCTCCGGCAAGAGTACTCTGACCACTGCTGCAATGCTGGATCACTTCGGCATTACAGATAGAATCTATGGTGCAGGGCCACGCTTCTACATCAACGCCGATGAGATTGCTGTGTATCTGGCGGAAAATTTTCCTGAGATGAGTCAGGAAGAACGAGAGCAAAACGCCTTTCGCCGGGCACGTTGGTTGCGTCTAAACTACCGATTGCTGAGACAATCTTTTGCTTTTGAGACAGTCTTCTCACATCCTAGCACCCTCTTGGATATGCAGCTCTGCAAGGCCGCCGGTTTTGAAGTGGTCGTGGTCTTTGTGACAACACACAACCCTGAGATCAACGTGGAGCGCGTTGCAGGACGCTATCTTTCCGGTGGGCACGATGTGCCTGTGGAGCGTATCCGAAGTCGCTACAAACGAACAATGGCTCTCCTTCCACGGATTCTGGAAGAAGCAAATCGCTGGTTCGTCTTTGACAATAGTGGTATGGCTCCTGAGCTGATCGCTTCTTTTGACGGGGATACCCGCACAGATCACGCCCTCTCTGAGTTCTGGACAACACACTTGATTGAGCCCATGAAACAGCGGTCTTGGCGCTGGCAAGGTGCGCCCGATGCTTTTCCGCCTGATCTAGCAAACGGTGAGTACACCGGAGAAATTCACAAGCTCACAAGTCACTCTGTGATTCAGAAGGTTGATAGCCGTCTTGTTCGCCACGACCGTCTGTTGCTGAGAGCCGAGCTTTCCGTAGGGCAGGTGGTGACTGTTAAATACAAAGACGCAGTTGGTGAGGTTTTGTAGTGCGAGAGACGATTTTGATTCGCGGGGCGCGTGAGAACAATCTTAAGAATATCACGGTGGAGATTCCGCGCGATAAATTGATTGTGCTGACCGGGCTGAGCGGCTCGGGGAAGTCGTCGCTGGCCTTTGACACGCTCTATGCCGAGGCGCAGCGCCGCTTTATGGAGTCTCTCTCCGCGTGGACGCGGCGGTTTGTGCAGCAGCAGAGTCGGCCAAAAGTGGATGCGATTCTTGGGCTCTCGCCGGTGATCTCCATTGAGCAGAAGACCATCACGAAGAACCCGCGCTCGACTGTCGGAACCATGACTGATGTGGGGGACTATCTGCGCCTGCTCTACGCCACTAGCGGCGAGGCGCACTGCCTGCGCTGCGAAAAGCCCATCCCCACGGTCAGCCTCAACCTGCTCTCCGAGCACCTGCTCGCGCTCCCTGAGGGCACGGCGGTCGAGCTCTGTGCGCCGGTTGCCAAGGTCTACGGTGAGGAGTGGAGCTACCTCTTCACCGAGCTTCGCACCAAGGGCTGCCGGCGGGTGCGGGTCAATGGTGAGCTGCATGATCTGGCGGATGAGCTGGCGCTCGACGAAGAAGACCTCTCCCACCCCAGCCCTCCCTCCCCCGGGCGTTCGTACCTCACTGGGGAAGAGAGGGAGCCTGAGGGAGATGAAGCCCCTTTCCCACGCCCAGAGGGCACCCGGAAGGAGCGCCCGGGAGAGGGGGTGGGGAGAGGTTGCCAAGTCGAGGCGGTGGTGGATCGAGTGCTGGTCAAGCGCTCGCAGGCCAAGCAGCTTCTCGTCGCGCTCACCGATGCCGCCAAGCTTGGGGAGGGCTTTGTGCGCTGCCGCTTTGAGGACGAAAAAACGGAGGCACGGTTCTATGCGGGCTTTGGCTGCCCAGAGCACCGCCTGACATTTGTGGAGCGTGAGGGCTGGTATTTTTCGTTCAATGAGCCTGAGAGCGCGTGTTTGACCTGCTCGGGGCTGGGAACATATCTTCGCGTGCACACCGGCCTGCTGGTTCCTGACCCGTCGCGCTCAATTCTCAGCGGCGCATTTGTCAAAGAGGCGTTCAATGTCGATAAAAACAACAACAACGGGCGCATTATCTGGGGCCTCGCGGCGCACTATGATTTCTCGCTGGAGATGCCTTTTGCCGAGTTGCCAGAGAGTATCCGCGAGGTTCTCTTCTGGGGGACGAAGGGCGAGGAGATCACGCTGGTGCAGCCGCCAGGCGGGCGCGATGACCGTAGCATCGGCAAGAAGCAGAAGTTTGCAGGGGTCGCCACCCAGATAGATCGCTGGTATCGTGGGTACCGTCAGAAGCAGGAGTCTAACTCCAATGTCGAGGACTGGCTACGAAAAGTCATGGTCGAGACGACCTGCCCGGACTGTCAGGGCGTTCGCCTGCGCCGCTCGCGAACCCGGATTTGGCTTGGCGGGACGGATATCCACGCCCTGAGCAACCTGACCCTCGCCGATGCCGCCGCGTTTTTGCGCACGTTGCCCCCACCCACACGTAGCCCGGAGGCGGCGCAGCAGATCCTCCAGGCGATCCTCTCGCAGCTCGAACTTCTCTGCGATATCGGGCTGGATTATTTGTCTCTCTCGCGGCGCTCGGGCACACTCTCCGGCGGGGAGTCGCAACGGATTCGGCTCTCCGCGCAGATCGCCAGTGGGCTGATGGGGATGCTCTATGTGCTGGATGAGCCGAGCATTGGCCTGCACCCGAAAGACAACGAGAAGCTGATCGCGACCCTGCAGCGGCTTCGCGATATCGGCAACACCGTGATCGTGGTCGAGCACGACACCGACACGGTCCGCGCCGCCGACCATATTCTAGAGATCGGGCCAGGGCCAGGAATTCACGGCGGCGAAGTGGTGGCAAGTGGCACGGTCGCCGAGCTCTGCGCGAGTCCCCACTCGCTCACCGGGGCGTTTCTCTCGGGGCGGCGCGAGATTGCGCTTCCAAAAACACGCCGCGCGATCAGCGACGAGGCGCTGGTGCTGACTGGCGCGCGGGAGAACAACCTCAAGAACCTGACCGTGCGCTTCCCGCTGGGGGTGTTTATCGCGGTCACGGGGGCATCGGGCTCGGGGAAGTCGACGCTGGTCAACGATATCCTCCACAAACAGCTCTACAACAAAAAGTACGACTCGCGGGTTTTAGCCGGGGCGCACGACTCCCTGACAGGCATCGAGAAAATCGGGGATGTGATCGAGATCGACCAGTCGCCCATTGGCCGCTCGCCACGCTCCAATCCCGCGACCTACGTGGGCTTCTACGACGACATCCGGCAGCTCTTCGCGTCGGTTCCGCTCTCCGTCGAGCGCGGCTACAGCGCATCGTGCTTTAGCTTCAATGTGAAAGGCGGGCGCTGTGAGGAGTGCGGCGGCGAGGGGACAATTACCACCAAGCTGAACTTCATGCCGGATGTGGAGGCGTCCTGCCACGCCTGCAAGGGCAGCCGCTACAACCCGGCGACGCTGGAAATTTTGTACAACGGCAAGTCCATCGCCGATGTGCTAGGCATGAGTATCGAAGATGGTGCGGCGTTCTTCATAGAGCATAAGAAGATCGCCCACAAGCTACGTGTCCTCGCCGATCTGGGCCTCGGCTACCTCACGCTGGGCCACCCCGCGCCCATCCTCTCCGGCGGTGAGGCGCAGCGTGTCAAGCTCGCGACCGAGCTAGCCAAGATCAAGCGCGGTGCCAAGAATCTCTATATTTTAGACGAGCCCACCACCGGCCTGCACCTCGCCGACATCCAGCGGCTTTTGGACTGCCTCAATCGCTTAGTGGATGCCGGAAACACCGTCCTGGTCATCGAGCACCACTTAGACATCATCAAGTGCGCCGACTGGGTTCTCGACCTCGGCCCCGACGGCGGCAAGAACGGCGGAACGCTGGTTGTCGAAGGAACGCCAGAGACCATCGCCGCCTGCCCCGAGTCGTACACGGGGACATTTTTGAAAGCCCTCCTCCCCCCGGCCCCCTCCTCCCGATAACGGGATTGGGAGGGGGAGTTGTCACCAATCCGCCTAATCTAAATATGCACGCTGACTACGAACCCACAGCACCGAGAGAACCAAGGCAAGCAGCCAGCCACCAGGATAAACAATGTTAAGAGTGCCCTTGTGGAAGTTCAGCATGAAGATACCCGTCGCGATAAGAAGCAACGTGAGACCAGCCCACTTGAAGCGCAAACGAATCCAGGAAATCTTGAGAAGCGCCAGCAGAAATGGCAGACCAGCAACAAGGCGGCGCATGTCACCTGTACTGTTTCTGCTCCGCGATCAGTTCCCTCTCCCCGCCTTTCTCCCTACCTCCGCAGGGTTGGGAGGAGGGGGCAGGGGGAGGAGGGAAAACCGGAGGAGGGAATACCGGAGGAGAGCTACAGCTTGCTCAGGAACCGGCCCATGCGCTCCAGCGCCTCGGTGAGCTTGTTGGTCGCCGTGGCGTAGCAGCATCTCACATGGCCGATGCCGCCGTCGCCGAAGACATCGCCGGGGACGACCAAGACGCGCTCTTCTTTTAAGAGGCGCTCGGCGAACTCCTCGGAGGTCAGGCCGGTTTTTTCGATGCTCGGGAAGGCATAGAACGCCCCGCCGGGCATGCGGCACTCCAGCCCCAGCTCATTGAGGCCTTTCACAAACAAGCGGCGGCGCCTATCGTAGTCGGCGACCATCTCGGCGGCGTCTTGCTCCGCGTTTTTCAGGGCCTCCAGCGCCGCGAGCTGCGCGGTGATCGGGGCGCAGAGCATGGTGTACTGGTGGATCTTCATCATCATCTCGATGATCGGAGCGGGCGCGCAGGCGTAGCCGATCCGCCAGCCGGTCATGGCGTAGGCTTTGGAGAAGCCGTTAAGGAGAATCGTCCGGTCTTTTGCGCCATCGAGAGCGGGAACGGAGACATGCGCCGTGTCGTAGCAGAGCCGGTCGTAGATCTCATCGCTGAGGATATAGAGATCGTGCTCGACCGCCATATCCACCACTTTTTGGAGCCCCTCACGGCTCATCACCGCGCCGGTTGGGTTGGTCGGATAGGAGAGCAGGATCGCCTTGGTCTTCTCCGTGATCCGCTCCGAAATCGCCTCGGGGTGGGTCGCAAAGTCCGCACGAGCGCGGGTGGGAACCGGCACGGGGACGCCGCCGGCAAAGGCGACGCAGGGGGCGTAGCTCACGTAGCACGGCTCGGGGATCAGCACTTCGTCGCCGGGGTTGAGGATCGCGCGAAACGCCGTGTCCAGCGCCTCGGAGACTCCCACGGTCACCAGCACTTCGGTGCGCGGGTTCCAGCCCGTGCCGTAGCGCTCGATATGCTTGGCGACAATGGCTTCTCGGAGTTCCAGAAGTCCATAATTGCTCGTGTAGGTCGTGCGGCCCTTCTCCAGCGAGTAGATCGCGGCCTCACGGATGCGCCAAGGCGTGACATAGTCCGGCTCGCCCACGCCCAAAGAGATCACGTCATCGAGCTCCGCGACGAGGTCAAAAAAGCGCCGAATCCCCGATGCCGGAGTATTTTCCACGATATGCGAGAGAGATTTCATGGGGTCACCGCCAGTCTTTCGTCCGTGGGCGTCTCCCCAAAGATATCGCCATCGTCCTTGTACTTCTTCAGCAGAAAGTGGGTCGCCGTGCCTCGGACACCGTCAATGGTCGCCAGCTTCTCTGCCACGAAGTTTGCCACTTCCTGCATCGTCTTGCCCGCGACCACCACTCTTAGATCCTGCGAGCCAGAGACGAGATAGACACTATGCACTTCGGGGTAGCGGTAGATGCGCTCCGCGATTCTATCGTAGCCCGTGCCACGCTCCGGCTGCGCTGCGACATCGATGAAGGCATAGACCCGGCCCGCCCCAGCTTTCTCCCAGTCAATCCGGGTGCGGTACGAGCGGATCACGCCTGTCTGCTCAGCGGCAGCAACGGCGGCAGCCACCTCCGCCTCACTCTTGCCCGTCATCGCCGCGAGCTGTGCCGCACTCAGGCGGGCATCACGCTCTAGTATCCGCAAAATTTCAAGATCCATAGGTCCCTCAAAAGAAAAAAAACCGACTCACAGAGGTGAGCCGGTTGGTCTTAGTTTATAGAAGTCTCTCGTGCAGCGCTTCAAACAATCCCCGACATCACGCAACGGCCACAGCCGCCGGAGCCGCCGCAGCCAAGATAGCCGATGCCAGAGCTAGTGTGAAGCATATCACTGTGCGAAAGTGTACCATACAATGCATTATGTTTACCATCAGCACTGACAAGGCCCGCTTGAATTTTCCCACTCTTTATGCCTATCTCTCACGAGATTCTTACTGGGCACAGGGTATTTCTGAAGAGACTCAGCACCGCGCGATTGCGAACTCGGTCTGCTTTGGAGTCTACGAGGACGCGACGAATCAGCAGGTTGGTTTTGCACGCCTGATCACCGATCACGCGACATTTGCCTACCTCTGCGACGTCTTTATCGTCCCCGAGTTTCAAGGACGTGGGCTAGGCAAACAGCTCATGGCCGATATTGAGGCGTATCTACTTCCGCTAGGTTGTCGGCGCTGGGGCTTAGTGACCAAAGATGCTCATGGGCTCTATGAGCAGTTTGGTTTCGAAGTGGAGAGCAGTGGGCGCTGGATGACCCGTAAGTTTCCGGATGTGTATGGCTAAAGATGTGTAGGGTTAAAAATGACAAAAACCGCTGTCAGCGTAGAGCACTAACAGCGGTAGTTTCGGATGGGTTGTACGGGACTCGAACCCATGACCCGCTGATTAAGAGTCAGCTGCTCTACCAACTGAGCTAACAACCCGAAACGCAAGGAGAATCATATCGCAGAGTGGAGTCTCTGTCAAGAATATTGACGGCTAAATTTGTGCATGGTAGAGTGAACACTGACATCTGTCTTGTCAAGAGTGGTGGAGGGACCGGCCCGACGAAGCCACCGCAACCGGCGCGAATCTGCGTAGCCTGGTGCGAATTCCGAGCAGGCGCTTCCTGCGAAGACAAGAGACACTCTCTTTGTTTTCGTCTTGCGTTTGTAGACAAGGCATGAAAATTATATAAAGAGAGAAAAAAATGTCTGACATTTCCCTGTTTACGTCGGAGTCTGTCTCGGTCGGTCACCCGGATAAAGTGGCGGATCAGATCAGCGATGCGATTCTTGATTTCTGCTTAGATGCCCTCCCCACGAGCCGTGTGGCCTGTGAGACCCTTGTCACGACGGATACCGTTGTCGTGGCAGGTGAGATCACCACCAAAGAGGGCGCACTAACTGCCCGAAAAGTGGATGAGATCGCGAGCAATGTGATCGCGGAGATCGGCTACAACGATCCTGCAATGCTCTTCTCAGCCCACGAAGTTCGTGTCTTTAACTTCATTCATGCACAGTCTCCTGATATTGCGATGGGGGTTGACTCTGGTGGTGCGGGCGATCAGGGCCTGATGTTCGGCTACGCTTGCGACGATACCGCAGCGCTGATGCCCTTGCCGATCCAAGTCGCTCACCAGCTTGTCGCAACCCATGTGAACCTGCGCAACTCCAAGCAGCTTGCCTGGCTTCGCCCCGATGCCAAGAGCCAAGTCACGGTCAAGTACGATAGCACGGGCAAGCCCGTCGGACTCGATGCCATTGTTCTCTCCACCCAGCACGATGAGAGCGTCATGGGCGAGAAGCATGGCAAGCCTTACTTCACCGACGAGGCCCGCCAAGAGATCATCGACCTGCTGATTCGGCCTGTACTGGAGAAAGAGTGTCCCAGCCTCATCACCGGTGAGCTCATTGCCCTCACCCCCGATAACCTCGATGCTACGGTGGCCGAGAGTGCGATCCGCTGCTTTGTCAACCCGACCGGCAACTTCCTGATTGGTGGGCCTCACGGCGACTCTGGGCTGACCGGGCGCAAGATTATCGTGGATACCTACGGAGGCTATGCTCGTCATGGTGGTGGTGCGTTCTCCGGCAAGGATCCAACAAAAGTAGACCGCTCTGCCGCCTATGTCGCGCGCTATCTTGCCAAGCTCGTCGTGGCCGCAGGACTTGCCAGCAAGTGTGAGATCCAGCTCGCCTACGCCATCGGAGTGGCGCAACCTGTCTCCGTGCGCGTGGACACGTTTGGCACCGGCAAGCTCCCCGACACCGAGATCTCGGCGCGCCTCAAGAGCAAGTTCGATCTGACCCCTAAGGGCATTATCGAGACGCTGAACTTGCGCCGCCCGATCTACCAGGCTACCGCCAAGAATGGTCACTTTGGCAACCCCAGCTTCCCGTGGGAAGACACCAGCCGCGCGAGCGAGCTAAAATAATCGTGTTTAAGGGAACTAACCCTAGCATCTCAAGCGTAGTTTAGGTAGAATCGAACCATCTCGATCTGTTTGGAGGATAGAACTATGAATCGTTTGCTGATCGCCCTCGTGGCTGTTTCGGTGGCAGGTGCGGCGTTTGCTCAGGTAAAGCCCAAGCCTACGGCTCCTAAAGAGCAGACTGTCTGCCCAATGATGCCTAGCAACAAAGTGGATGCCAAGTCTAAGTCAGTGGCCTACACGGGCAAGAACCCTAAGTACAAGGGCAAGTCGGTGAAGTACTGCTGTGGCGGCTGTGAAGCCCCGATCAAGAAAGATCAAGACAAGTACTTTGCCATGGTCTTTGGCAAGTAGTCTTCTCTCGTAAGAAGCCCTCATGGCTCACTGAGCCGTGGGGGCTTTTTTTTGGTTGTACAATAGGGCGTGAATAGCTCTAAACTTCCCGTTTGTGCCGTGACTCTTTTTTCCTCCGGGGTGGCCTATACCCAGCGTGAGGGAGCGATTGAGGCAGGTGAGGCCACGGTGCCCCTGACATTTCGCACCAACCAGATCAACGATATCTTAAAGTCGCTGGTCTTACTTGATGCCGAGGGGGGAGCACTTCCCGCCGTCTACCCATCGCAAGACCCCGTTGAGCGCACCCTCCAGAGCTTCGCGGTCAATGTCTCCACATTTGCCACCCGTGGCGAGCTTTTGCGCCAGCTCCGGGGGGCCTCACTGAAGATCGAGATGCTCAATAAAGAGAGCTTCGAGGGACAGATCGTTGCGGTTGAGGAAGAAAAGCAGGCACGGGGCGAGGGCATAGGCTCTGTGATAAAAGTCGAGGTGCTGACCCTGATCACCGCGGAGGGGTTAGTTTCCGTCTCTCTGGATAAAGTGCGGCTCATCAAGCTCCTCGACGAGCGCCGCGACACGGAGCTACGGGAGGCTCTTACGGTGCTGGCCAGTGGCGCGGACGATGCGCGAAGAACGGTGCAGCTACGCTTTGCGGGCAAGAAAAAACGCACCGTGCAAGTCGGCTATATCACGGAAGCGCCGCTCTGGAAGATCAGCTATAGATTGGTGCTGGGAGAGGGTGAAGGACAAAAGCCGTATCTTCAAGGCTGGGCGCTGGTCGAGAACACAACGGATGAGGACTGGGAGGGGGTGCAGCTCACCCTCGTCTCCGGTCGCCCCGTGAGCTTTATCCAGGATCTCTACCAGCC
>JAPLCP010000227.1 GCA_026392155.1 Armatimonadota bacterium
AGCAACTCCCTCCGCCAACCTTCCTCCCAGGGTTGGGAGGAGGGCTGGGGAGGAGGGCCTTACGCTGGGCTGTCGGCCTTGAGATCGAGGTAGAGAAGCTCTTGCTCGGTGAGGTCGGTGTTGAGCGCGGCGACGTTGGTATCCACTTCTTCCTGGTTCTGGGCACCGACGAGCGCAAAGACGTTCATCGGGTAGTTGAAGATGTAGGCCAGCGCGACCTGCGGAACCGTGAGGCCCTTGGCATCGGCGAGCTCTTGCACACGATCCAGACGCGTGAAGTTGGCATCGGAGCAGTAGCACTCGCGCACCAGCTTTGCCTGGCCCTCCGTGTAGGTCTCGACACCCTCACGGTTGAAGCGCCCGGACCAGAAGCCACCCGCCATGCTCGACCAGGAGAAGATCGGCAGCTGGTTGGCCTTGTACCACGCGCGATCCGCCTCGTACTGGTCGCCGGAGATCGTCAGACAGCCACCCCAAGGCACGCGAATCGGGTCTGCGAGCGAGAAGTTAGGCGACGACGACGTGAACGGGATCTGGCCGGTCTTTTCGGCGTAGTCGTTGGCGGCTTGCAGGCGCGCCGTGCTCCAGTTGCTCCCACCAAACGCCCCGATCTTGCCTTGCTTGACCAAGAGATTGAGCACGTCCACAATCGGCCCCACTTCGACGTTTTCATCATCGCGGTGGAGCACGTAGAGATCGACGTAGTCCAGCTGCATCTTAGCCAGGGTCTCGTGGAGATCGTGCTGGATATCGAACGGCGTCACTTTCTTACGGATGCTATCGTGGGCACCCTTCGCCAAGATCACCACATCGTCGCGAACGCCACGCTCCCGCACCCACTTGCCTAAAAACGCATCCGTACCGTAGATATAGGCCGTGTCGATACAGTTGACGCCCGCCGCAAACGCGGAGTCGAGCTGCGCAAAGCCAATGGCTTCGTCGTTGCGGTTGACCTGAATGATGCCCTGCACCAAGCGCGAGACGGGTTTCGTAATCCCCGCAATCGAGCCGTATTTCATCTGATTGCTCATAACACCTCAGGATTCCCCGCCCAGAGGCGGCTTTCCTGCTCCTTATCCTTCACTATTCTCGTACTTATCTTTCAGCCCTGAAACGACGCTCGGGTCGGCGAGGGTGCTGGTGTCGCCCATTGCTCTTCCCTCAGCGATGTCGCGCAGTAATCGGCGCATGATCTTGCCAGAGCGCGTTTTAGGAAGCTCGGCGGTGAAGAGAATGTCATCGGGGCGGCAGATGGGGCCAAGCTTCTGCCCGACGTGCTTTTTCAGCTCATCTTGTAGCTCCTGGCTGGCGACAATGCCTTCTTTCAGCGAGACAAAGGCGGCGATTGCCTGGCCCTTGATCTCGTGGGTCTTGCCGATCACCGCGCTCTCCGCCACGGCGGGGTGTGAGACCAGCGCAGACTCAATCTCCATCGTGCTGATATTGTGCCCCGCCACCAGCATCACATCGTCCACGCGGCCCAGGAGCCAGAAGTAGCCGTCTTCGTCTTGGCGGGCACCATCTCCCGCAAAGTAGAGATTTTTGTCCCCAAACTTGCTCCAGTAGACTTTCTGATAGCGCTCATCGTCGCCCCAGAGCGTGCGCAACATCGAAGGCCAGGGCTTCTGAATCACCAGTAGGCCGTCTTTTCCCGTTGGCGCAGGGTTTCCCTCTTCATCGACAATGGCCAGCGTGATACCGGGGAAGGGGCGGGTTGCGCTACCAGGCTTGCCCGCAACAATGCCGGGCAGGGCCGTGATCATGTGCGCCCCCGTCTCGGTCTGCCACCAGGTGTCCACCACGGGGCAGTTGCCGTGGCCCACATGCTCGTGGTACCAGAGCCACGCCTCGGGATTAATAGGCTCGCCCACGGAGCCCAACAGGCGCAGGCTCGAAAGATCGTATTTTTCTAGGTGCTCCGTGCCCCACTTCATGAACGTCCGAATGGCGGTCGGGGCCGTGTAGAAGACGCTCACGCCGTATTTTTCAATCGTCGCCCAGAACCGATCCCGCGCGGGCCAGTCGGGAGCGCCCTCGTACATCAGCACGGTTGCTCCTGCGGCGAGTGGCCCATAAACCACGTAGCTGTGGCCCGTTACCCAGCCCACATCCGCCGTGCACCAGAAGACATCGGTCTCTTTTATGTCGAAGGTCCACTGGAAAGTCGCATTGGCCTGCGTGAGATAACCACCCGACGTATGATAAATCCCCTTGGGCTTGCCGGTAGAGCCCGACGTGTAGAGAATAAAGAGCCCATCCTCGCTGTCCATGACCTCAGGTTCGGTCACGCGCGGGGCCTCTTCCACCAGCCGGTGCCACCAGTGATCGCGGCCCTCGGTCATGGGCACCTGCGAGGGATCCATCGCACGGTTCAGCACCACCACGCTCTCCACCAACGGACAGGCATCGCCCGCAAGCGCAGCATCGGTCGTCTCTTTTAGGCGAACGACATTGCCCCGCCGCCAGCCACCACTGCTGGTCACCACAACCTTGCTCTGGCTGTCGTTGATGCGCTCCCGCAGGCTCTCGGAAGAAAACCCACCAAAGATCACGGTGTGAATGGCCCCAATGCGTGTACAAGCCAGCATCGCAATCGCCGCTTCGGGGATCATGGGCAGATAGATACTCACGCGGTCGCCCTTGGCCACCCCGAGATTCTTCAGCACGCCCGCAAAGGCATTGACCTCACGCCATAGGTCATGGTAGGTCAGCACCCGCGTGTCGCCCGGCTCGCCCTCAAAGATAATGGCGGCTTTATTTCGTCGCGCCGTTTTGAGGTGCCGGTCAATGCAGTTGGCGCTCACATTGAGCTTTCCGCCCACAAACCACTTCGCATGCGGCGGGTTCCACTGGCAGACCTCCGTCCACGGCTCGATCCAGTCCAGCTTCTTGGCCCACTCCGCCCAGTAGGCCTCGGGATCGGCAGCGGCGCTCTCATAGATCGCAGCATCGGCAGCATTGGCCTGGGACACAAACTCCGGCGACGGAGGAAAAACACGATCTCCGCCCAGCGAAGACCCCATCACACTTTCATTGCTCATAATGCTTAGAGTATACCCTCCTTCATAGAGGGAGGGTGCCGAGGAACGAGGCGGGTGGGTTCTGATAAAATTCTGTCATGCCTGCCCGAATTACCGTCCCGGATAGCACCGCTCTCGCCGAAGCCGCCAAGCGCCTGCGCGCCGGGGAGCTGGTTGCCTTCCCCACCGAGACGGTCTACGGCCTGGGCGCGAACGCACTTGATGGCGATGCCGTGGCCAAGATCTACGCCGCCAAGGGCCGCCCGGCCACCAACCCGATTATCGTCCATGTGGCCCGTGTCGAGCAGGCCAAGGCGCTGGTCAAGACCTGGCCCGCCATTGCCGACGAGCTAGCCGCGAAGCACTGGCCCGGCCCGCTCACTCTGGTGCTGGAGAAAGCCGATCATATTCCCGATATCGTCACCGCAGGCGGCGCGACTGTCGGCATCCGCATCCCCAACCACCCTGTCGCGCTGGAGCTTTTGCGCCAAGCCGGAGTCCCCGTCGCCGCCCCATCGGCAAACCGTAGCGAAGAAGTCTCCCCGACACAGGCCCACCATGTCGCTGACTCGCTCGGGGCGTTTGTGGACGACTTGCTGATTTTAGATGGTGGTGGCTGTAGAGTCGGCAT
>JAPLCP010000078.1:0-391 GCA_026392155.1 Armatimonadota bacterium
GTTGATGGTGATCCAGACCAAGAATTCTGTGAATCTCTTATTGTAGACGCAGGAGAGGACATAGAATTAATACCATCTGGTGGGGAAAAAACAGAAACTAATGAATGGGATGCTTTATATGGCACTATCAATGTGGATACAAACGGAGTTATCCATTATACAGCCCCATCTTATCGCCCTCCTTATGGGATGGACTATTTCAGTAGAGTAGATGACCTAGGGCAGGCGACATATCTGAAGTTGAAAGTTATCAACGGAGTTGCTCCTGTTGATATTATAGTAAATATTGATGAAAATGGTCAAGAAGTACCTATTGATTTGTCAGACCCTGAATGGACAGAGGAACCTTGCCCCGAGGTTTCGCTTTTGCCAAGTATTGCGGTGTCTGATA
>JAPLCP010000078.1:402-150725 GCA_026392155.1 Armatimonadota bacterium
TCAATAGTGTTAGCACTGTTGGACAAGGGAATGATATATCAGAGACTGTAGAGTTATTTCAATTACCTGATACCGGAGCAATTACTCTATTTTTACAACAAAAACAAAAACCTGGACAACTGCCTAAGCCAAAACCGAAAAAATGTCACCAGAACTGTCAAACAAACCCAATACCAACGAACTGTAATGGAAAAACGGAGTGGGATGTTCCTGGGAAGATAGATGATTCAGATGGTGGAGGATATGATTGGGTTACTGAACCGTATAAACTTGTAGTTACTGGTGATAATAAACTTATAGTCCGAAAATATTTTGGCGGAAATTTTGAAATAGGTATGACTATAGAGACAACTTATAAGTGGAGAACTGTTCGAAAAAAACGAGTGCAGTTTACAGATCATTATGAGTGTATAGATGGCAAACCTAAATTCGTTTCAACTAGAGTATGTGTTCGTAAGGGGGAAATGATGAAATTTCTACCTGCTTGGTGGGCTGAAATTTTTGCCGTTCAGAATGGTGAAACTACTTGGGATCCGCCACTTACCCAACCACCATCTTGTTACACAATTAGACATTAGAGTTAAAATAAGAGTAAGAGTGCGGGGGCGACTTGCCCCCGTTTTTTGCATGAAAAACAACGTCCGATAATATTTATTATGTTTCATAATGGCAATGGACGCTACTGCTTGTAACGCGCAAAGATATTAATCAGTGAGCCATAGACCAAGCAAGCCGTAGAGACGCTCGACCTTTTACTTTAGACGGTTCGCAAAAGATAGCTTTTCAGCCACTCGTGGAAGCGCTTTTGGCGGTCGATCCGCAGATCGGGCGGGCCGCCTCGGCTGAGCTCGTGGCTGGCTTCGGGGCCGAACCGGAGATAGCTGACCTCGGCGGGGCTGGTGCGCTTGACGGCTCTAAAGTACTCGTCGCCCTGGCTGATCGGGCAGCGCAGGTCGCCTTCGGAGTGGACGATCAAGAGCGGCGTCTTGACGTTTCCGGCGTAGGTGATCGGGGAATTTCGGCGGAAGCTCTCCGTGTCGTCGGTGTGGTTGGAGAGAAAGTAGCTGTGGTCGGTCTGGACGAAGTCCGTGGTGCCGCCGAAGCTCTGGAGGTTGTAGACACCATGCTCGGCGATGGCGCAGGCGAACCGATCGGTGTGCCCGACAATCCAGGCCGTCAGGTAGCCACCGTAGCTGCCCCCCATCACGGCCAGGCGCGACGGATCGCTCCAGCCTTGCGCAATCGCGTCGTCCACGCACGCCATGCAGTCGTCCATTGCCGGTGCGCCCCAGTTGTCACGAATCGCCCCCGTCCACGCCTCGCCGTAGCCTTTTGAGCCACGCGGGTTGGGATAGATCACGGCAAATCCGGCGGCAGCGAGCGCCTGATACTCGTGGAAGAGATGCCAGCGCCCGTACATTAAATGCGGGCCACCGTGGATATAGAGAATGGTCGGGAATGGGCCGTCGCCCTCCGGGATCAGCGCAAAGCAGGGCACCTCCCCCACCGAAAACGCCTTAGGCTCGATAAATTTTACTTCGGCGCAGAGCGCGGCGTTTAGCTCGCTGAAGCGCGTGCCATCTACATAGATATCGCCCGCATCGTGGCTGGTGAGGCGCAGAGTTGCTGTCTTTCCTGCGGCCAAGCTGACACCCACCTCGGAGCAGCCCTCTGGCGTGAGCTTCTCTGGCACTCCCCCATCCAGCCCGATCTTGTAGACGCTCACCTCGCCCTGGTCGGAAGCCACAAAGACAACACTCTCGCCGTCATCGTCCCAGAGCGGCCCGTTATCGCCGCGTCCGTAGACCTCGCCTAAGGCATTGTCGCCCGCCGTGACATCCCAATGGGGCGTGAGATCACGTGCCGCGCCACTCTCCACTTCGACGACCCACGGATGGACATTCCACGTCCCCCAGACCTCGTCGGCGTGGTCATGGCCCAGAAATGCGATGTGTTTCCCCTCCGGCGACCAGGCGAGATTTCCCTTTGGCCCCAGCGTTCCGATCTCACGTGGTGTGTCCCCACCCAGCTCCCGGACAAAGAGTGCCGTCGCTCCCATCTGCAAATCGGGGTTGGGGGCCGTATTTTGGGTGTAGGCGATAAACTTCCCGCACGGCGACCAGCAGTAGCTCCCAAAGTCCCGGTCACCGGCGGTGAGCTTGGTCACTTCTCCCGTTGCCAGAGTTAGTGTGTGCAGGTCGAAAAAGGCCGACGGAATCCAGCCCGCACCCTCGTTGCGCCAGCGCAGGCGCGTGATCAGGCGTGGCGGCGTGGACTGGTTGGCTTTCTTTCGCGCCTCCACAGCGCTCTCACTGAATTCTTCATCAGCAGGCCGAAACGAGAACAGTAGCTTGCTGCCATCGGGCGAGAACGCCAGCTCCCCGATGCTTCCCTGAGGCAAGTCCGAGATTTTTATCGCCTCGCCACCACCTCGTGCAATCTGCCAGATCTGTGACTTTTTCTCGTGAAGGCGCACAAAGACAAGGCTCTGGCTATCTGGTGCCCAGCGATGATTGGAGACACTCTCGCCTTGCGTAAAGACTTTTGGCTCTGGCGGGGAAAAAGGGTTTGTCTCAGCCACATAGAGCTGCGTCTCGTAGCGGTTCTTCTTCTCGTTAACCGTCTTGACAACAAAGGCGACATGGGTACCGTCGGGTGAGAGGCGCGGCTCCGAGGGAGCGGCAAAGCGCAGGAGATCTTCGATATTGGTTAAGCGTGACACGCCGCTATTCTACCTGGTTTGGTGCCGCCACAAGCGCCGCCAGGGTTCCCTGGACATTGCGCTCACGGTCGCGATAGCGCATGAGCACGGCGAGGCTCTTGTGGCGCGAGAAGTCCAGCACTTCCTCAATCCCAATCCCCGCCGCCGTTGCCGCTTTACAGGCTTCCGTAATCGCCGTGTGCCGGAGGCCATGCGGGCGGGCGGAGATCCCCAGCGTTTCGGCATACTGCGCCACAATACGATGGACACTGCGCCCCGTCAGTCGCCCATCCCCTTTCCCTTTGCCGCTGCGATCCTGGCTCGTAAAGAGCGCTCCTTCGGCACTGCCTCGGACGGCAAGCCAGTCACGCAAGGCACGCCGTGTGGGCTCAGGAAGCGTGAGGGGAACCTTCTCCAGGCGACCTTTTCCGAGCACCCACAGCCGCTCGTCCTCGACATCGGCGACATCCAGCCCACAGACCTCCGCCCGGCGCAGCCCCAGATCGTAGAGGAGGCGCAGGATCGCATGGTCACGGGGCGCGGCTTCGGCGAGGGCGATGAGGCTCTGGACACTCTCCCGGCCTGGCCCGCGGGTGTCGCGGTAGGCTTCACTGGCAAGATTGGAGACCTCCAGCACCCACGCACTCTGTCCCAAGAGTCGGGCAAGTTTGGTGAGCGAGCGCAGTGCCGCCAGCCGCCGGTTGATCGTGGAGGGCGAGAGTTTTCTATGCCGCAGGTGCGTCCGGTAGGCGAGCGCCCGCCGGTTTGCCTCGCCTGCCGAAAGAGCTAGCAGTGCCGCAACCGCCTCCTCCGCAGAAAGCTCACAAAACGCGGCAAAGTCTTCCCAATCGCGCCGATACGCCGCCATTGTTGTCGCGCTGTGGCTCTCCAGAAAGAGCGCCAGAAGCCCCGCCCGTTCACCCAGAGGGTACCCGGGCGGGGCTGGAGAGCCTTCGGCAGTGCTTACCTCATGCACCACGAGCCTCGCGGATGACGTTGGCGACGTGCTCGCAGACCTGGAGAACTTCTCCTTCGCTGGGGGCCTCGGCCATGACCCGGATGAGTTTTTCCGTCCCAGAGGCACGCACGAGCAAGCGCCCCCGGCCCTCCAGAGACTTTTCCGTTTCAAGAATCGCGGACATAATTGCCGAATCGGCTTCCCAGCCATCGCGCTCACGAACCGCGACATTGATGAGCTTTTGGGGCAGCGTGGTCATGTTGTCGTACCAGGTTGCGAGATCGCGGCCCGAGTCCTGGACAATCTTGAGGATCTGTAGCGCGGTGAGCAGGCCATCGCCTGCCGGGGAGAGCTGCGGAAAGAGAATATGCCCGGACTGCTCACCGCCCAGTCGAGCGCGGGTTGTCTCCAGAAGCTCCGCCACATATCTATCTCCCACATTGGCTCTCTCCAGCCGAACCTGTGCGGTCTGCAGGGCCAGCTCCAGCCCCATGTTGCTCATCACGGTACCGACCACCGTGTCCAGCTTCCACCAGAGCGCTCCCGTGAGAAGAATCCGGTCGCCGTCGAAGATCCGTCCGTGACGATCCGCAAGGATCACGCGGTCCGCATCGCCATCAAACGCCAGGCCTGCATCCGCACCTTCAATTTTTGTGCGAGCTGCCAGCCCCTCAGCGTGCGTCGAGCCACAGGACTCGTTGATATTGACACCATCAGGCTCGCAGTGGATCGCGACCACTTCCGCCCCAAGTCGTTCTAATAAAGGCTTGGCAAGAAACGAGGCAGCACCATTGGCGCCATCAATCACGAGTTTTAAGCCCGCTAGAGTCGTCTCCCCCAGCGTCGCGACGAGAAAGTCCGCGTAGGCTGCCACAGAGCCACTGTCTTGGGTAAGCTTGCCCACTCCCCCACCAGCAGGACGAGCGAAGTCATTGCCGAGGTTCGATTGAATCTGAGCTTCGGTGGCATCGGCGAGCTTCTTGCCATCGGGGCCAAAGAACTTGATTCCATTATCCTGCATGGGATTGTGCGATGCAGAGATGACAACACCTGCACTCGCACCCGTGGTGCGCACCACGTAGGAGACTCCGGGGGTTGGAACCACACCCAGCGCCAGAACATCCGCGCCCTGCGAGAGCAAGCCCGCCGTAAGCGCCGCCTCCAGCAAGTCCCCTGACCGACGTGGGTCTCGCCCGATGACGAACCGTCCGCCTCCCAGCGTCTGTGCTGCCGCCCGGCCCAGAGCGAGAGTGAACTCGGGTGTGAGCTCTGTGTTTGCAATCCCGCGAACCCCATCTGTCCCAAACTTGAGTGCCACTTACTGCCCTTCTTTCTTCATTTGCTTATTTACTTTTGGCAGTGCCACGCGCAAAGAGAGCTGAACCACTTTCCCAGCAACCATACTGACTCCCGGCGGCGGTAAGAGCGCGATTTTCCGCGTTTCCGACTGCGCCAGCCCTGCAATATCCACAGGAACGGACAGCGCGGTCAGCTTACTCAGGGTCACGGGATCGCCCTGAACCACCATCATACTGGGAGTAAACTCATACCCACTCAGTGCGACACCTGGCGAGGGCTGTCCCGTTAGGTTCGCCGAGAGCACCAGGGTCTTGGTGGCGGGCCGCTGACGGAGCTTAAGGGAGACGCGTACCCGTGTCGGCTGCAAGGTGACATTGGAGACAACCTGCTGCTGGTCGTCTTGGGCGACCACGGGAACCTCACGACTCACCAACCCTGTTGAGCCGCTATTGTTGAGTAGTGCGACAATTCGCTCCACGCGCTCCACATCGGAGGCGAGCCCTGTCACCATCACTTGTGTGGGCTCTGGCTCTGGTGCATCGTACTCAAAGCCTGGAGGAGGCTGATTCTCGAACAAGACTCCTACCGCCACCATTTTTTGTGTCCGTGCCTCCAGCTCGACCTGAAGCATGGGAGGGGCCTCAACAGAGACGCGACCACGTACCGCCTCGGGCAGGATATAGGTGACGGGCAAAAAGCTCTTACCTACTTTCGCCCCTGTGGCATTCACCGAGGCGCGTAGCCCCGATTTCCGCACGATCTCTAGCTCATCGGCAGACCCGGTCAGGGTGACCTGCTCCGACGGTGGCGCGACTTTGATGGCCAGATCTGGGGCTATCCCGGTCACTTCGGGAAGAACAGGCATGCTACTGGTCCGGCTTGGCGTACGCTGGGTACTGGCGATGATGTAGAGCAAGACCGAGAGAGCCAGAGACAGAAGCTTGTACTCCCAGTTGCGCCGCAGGAGGCTCATCATGGCGCGGGCTTCTCCTTGTTGTGGCTACTGCGACGTGGCAGGTGCAGGCGTGGTGGGGTTTTCTTCGCTCCTTTTCCAAAGGCCGTGAGGAGCTTCTCCCGCAAGAGATCTGCACTCTGGCCCCGGTCTAGCTTCCCACCAATGGAGAGCGAGATGGTTCCCGTCTCTTCGGAGACAATCACGACAACGGCATCGGAGTTTTCGGAGGCTCCCATCGCGGCACGGTGGCGCATGTGGACATTCGTCGCAATATTGGGGGCATCAGAGAGCGGTAGAGTGCAGCCCGCAGCGACCAGTCTGCCATTGCGCAGGATCACTGCCCCATCGTGAAGAGCCGTCCCGGAGTAGAAAATCGTGGTAAGCAGCTCGGGAGTCACGACGGCATTCAGTGTGGTGCCGGTTGTAATCACATCGTCTAGCCCTGTCTCCCGTGCGAGTAGGATCAGTGCTCCTGTTTTCCGCGCTGAGAGCAGGGTCGCCGCCGTGACAACCGCTTCGACAGTCTCGGTGATATTTTCTTGCCGCGCCGCGCTCAGGGGCGCTCCCCAGAAATCTAATCTCCCCAGTCGCTCTAAGACTTCACGTAGCTCAGGGTAGAGCAAGATCACAATCGCGACCGGCCCGAGAGGCGTCACCGACTGCAAGAGCCAGTTGAGAGTCACCAGCCCCAGAACATTGGAGGCCAGAACGAGGAGAAAAAACACCCCGATTCCGATGAGAATCTGCCATGCCCTGCGCCCCTTGGCAAGGAGAATCAAGCGGTAGAGAATATAGGCAACGACAACTATATCTAAGGCCGCTAGGAAGACAGCCTTAAAGTCAAAGGAGCGCAGGCTAGCAAGAATAACAGGCATAGATTAGCGATCAGTATACCTGAAGGGGTCTCAGCAGCATCGACGCTCTAAGCGGCGTTGACAGCAGCCACTGCGGCAGCATAGTCGGGCTCTGAGGCAACTTCTGGCACGATCTCCGCATAGGTAACCATGTCATTCTTATCTACCACAAAGACCGCGCGGGCGTAGAGGCCCAGCTCTTTAAGATAGACTCCCCAGCTCTTTGCCAGCGCCATCTCGCGGTAGTCCGAGAGCATCGTCAGGTTCTTGACATCCTCCGCCTGGCACCAGCGGCCCTGGGCAAAGGGCAGGTCCGCCGAGACCAGGAAAACCGCGACATCATCGCCAAATGCCTGGCTGGCTTCGCTGAACTTCTTGCCCTCGATCGAGCAGACTCCCGTATCCACCGAGGGAACCAGCACGAAGAGCTTGGTCTTTCCCGCCCCCGCTTCCAGCGGATTGACCGCCGCTAAACCCGCCCCAATCAGAGTCGCACCGGGCGCTTTTGCTCCCACGGTCAGCTCAGCACCCACTAGGGTCATTGGGTTTCCCTTAAACGTCACCACACCACTTCGTTCCACAGACATCAATCAAATCCTCCAGAATCACAAGACTCAAACCAGCCTAGGTTAGTTCCCGCTTAAGTACTCATCCACGGTGCGCACGCCCATCTCTTCGCCACGGTTATAGGACTCCAGGGCGGTGAGGAGTGCACGGGCCGTGTCTAGGCTTGTCATACAGGGGACGGCACGCTCCACACTGGCGCGGCGGATCAGTGCCCCTTCTTGCTCAATGCGCCTGTCTTTGCTAATCGTGTTGATCAGCAGACCGACCTCGCCGCTGTAGATCAAGTCAATCAGATCGGGCTTGCCTTCGCTGATCTTATTAACGGGCGTTGCCTCGACACCATGTGACGAGAGAAACTTGGCCGTGCCCGCCGTCGCATAGACCTGAAAACCCTGTGCCACAAAATCTTTCAGGAGAGGAAGCGCCTCGTCTTTGTCCGCATCGGCAAGGGTTGCAAGCACCGCTTTTTTGAGCGGTAGGTTAATGCCGCTGGCAACCAGCGCTTTAAAGAGCGCACGAGGGTAGTCTAAATCTTGACCCAAAATCTCTCCTGTTGACTTCATCTCGGGGCCGAGGGTGTTGTCCACCCCGACCAGCTTTTGGAACGAGAACACGGGGGCTTTGACTGCTGGGTTTGCCTGCTCGGGATACAGCCCGTTCTCGTAGCCCTGGCTCTCCAGCGTCTCCCCTAAAATACAGCGCGTCGCCGCCTTCACCATCGAGACACCCGTGATCTTCGAAAGATAGGGCACGGTTCGGCTAGAGCGTGGGTTGACCTCAATGACATAGGGAATCTCGCCCTCACAGACAAACTGAATGTTCATCAGGCCGACCACGTTCATGGCTTTTGCGAGCTTAATCGCGTACTCGGAGATCAGATCTTTGGTTTTTTGTGAGACCGTCTGGGGGGGGTAGACGGCCATAGAGTCGCCGGAGTGCACCCCTGCCCGCTCGATATGCTCCATGATGCCTGGAAGCAAGCAGCGATCCCCATCTGAGATGCAGTCCACCTCCAGCTCTTTGCCGATGATGTAGCGGTCCACCAGAATCGGGGCCTTGGGCGAGACATCCACGGCGTACTTCATGTAGCTGGCCAGCTCGTCGTCGTTCTGCACAATCTCCATCGCCCGCCCGCCCAGCACATAGCTAGGGCGTACCAGGCACGGATAGCCAATCTCGCGTGCGACGTCGAGCGCCGCTTCCGGAGTCACTACTGCGCGGCCCTCCGGCTTGGGAATGCCCAGCTCCCGAAGTAACTGCTCAAACTGCTCACGGTCTTCGGCAAGATCAATCGAGTCCGCCGACGAGCCCAGAATCGTGATCCCTGCCTCAACCAAGGGGCGCGCAAGGTTAATGGCGGTCTGCCCCCCGAACTGCACGATCACGCCCTCAATGGGAGCTTCGCGGTCTATGACATTCAGGACATCTTCTGCGGTGAGCGGCTCAAAGTAGAGCTTATCGGACGTGTCAAAGTCGGTGGAGACGGTCTCGGGGTTGTTGTTGAGAACAATCGCTTCGTAGCCCGCCTCACGTAGCGCCCAGACGCAGTGAACCGTGCAGTAGTCAAACTCGATACCCTGACCGATACGAATCGGCCCCGACCCCAAAACCAGAATCTTTTTCTTCATGCAGACCTCAATAAAGTGGCCCGCCGCGCTGCCAGCCCCGCGAACCCTGACATTGTATCGTATGTCTGCTGGAGATAATGGCTACAGCCGCGCGGCGGCCCAGCAAGCGGCTCCAACAATCCCCGCCTCGTTTTGAAGAGCCGCCGGAACAACCGGAGTGCGCAGTGAGAGGAGTGGGAAGAATTTATCCGCTTTCTTGCTCACGCCGCCCCCCACGATAATCAGATCGGGCCAGAAAAGATTCTCCACCATCGTCAGGTAGCGGTTGACACGCTTGGCCCATTTTTCCCAAGACAGATCCTCGCGCTCACGGGCAGAGTCGGCGGCGTAGGTCTCGGCGTCCATTCCCTTGAGCTCTAAGTGTCCCAGCTCGGTGTTGGGGATGAGCTTGCCATCCAGAATCAGCGCGGTACCGATTCCAGTGCCGAGGGTGCAGAGAAAGATCAGGCCGTCCTTGCCCTTGCCCTCGCCAAAGGTCGCCTCCGCAAGCCCTGCAACATCGGCATCGTTGCCAATCGCAACCGGCGAGCAGCCCGTGGCCTCGGCGATCATCCCGGCGGCGTCTTTTCCGATCCAGCTCTTGTCAATATTTGCCGCCGTCGAGACGGTTCCGTACTTCACCACGGCAGGAAACCCCACACCGATGGGCCCCTTCCACTCAAAGTGCGCGACGATCTGTGCCACGGTGGCGACAACGGCCTCGGGAGTCGCGGGCTGTGGTGTCTCCAATCGAAACCTCTCCCCAATTAGCTCACCCGTTGTCACGTCCACTGGGGCTCCCTTAATGCCCGTTCCCCCAATGTCAATGCCTAAAATAATCGTCGGTCTTACTGCCGCCACTGTTGCTGTTGTTCGTCGTGCCATCGTGTCCTCCAAATCCTTAGATTCGGTAACAAACGCATTGAATCCTTCCCGAGATTTGCGGAAACTGTGGTCATTCCGTTTTGCAGAAACTATAGGACTTGAAGAAAGCCCTTGTGTCGGGTACAACGCAGGGGCTTTTTATGCAACTGATCTCTACTTCTCTTGACTCTCATTGGGAGCTTGCCGAGCGTCTTCCGGCGGGCCGTGACCTCTCTCTTCTTTCAGGTGGCGAGAAGCTCTGGCTCCCTGCGACCGTTCCCGGCCATGTCCACACCGATCTGGTAAAGGCAGGCGTCATCGCCGATCCGCTTGCCCGGCTCGCGGAGTGGGGCGCACGCTGGGTGGATGAGTCCGACTGGACCTACCGCACGATATTTTTTGTAGACGCGGAGCGCTTGGCTGCGAAAGGTTCCGACGGCAAGCACTTTCTGCACTTTAACGGCCTCGATACCCTGGCGCGTGTGGAGCTCAATGGGAAGCATGCCGGGCAGGCGGACAACTACCACCGGGCATGGCGCTTCGATGTTACCGAGCTCTTGAAAGAAGGCGAGAACGAGCTCCGAGTAGAGTTCGACTCCGCCCTGCGAGTGGGGCGCGAGAAGGCGGCGGCCTATATCGGTGATGGTAAAAGTGATCGGGGCAAGACAACCTACTTCAACTTCCCGCCTCGCGCTTTTGTCCGTAAACCACAGTACATGTTTGGCTGGGACTGGGGGCCGGAGCTGGTCTCCTGCGGCATCCACGGCCATGTCGAGCTGGTAACCGTGCCTCGGGCAGAGATTTTGCACTGGAAGCTGGACTACAAATTTATCAGCCAGAGTGTTGTGGACATGGACTTTCATGTCACCCTTCGCAAGTACGACAGCCAGCCACTGATTGTCAAAGCGGTGCTCTTTGCCTCGGGTGATACGACTCCTTCGAAGGTTTTGGAAGGTCCTCCTGGCGAGTACACCGTCCCTCTTCATATCAATAGTTTTGTCACCGAGCGCTGGAATCCCAACGGGGTAGATGGCCCGCGCAAGCGCCATCTGCTCAACCTGCGCCTGCTTGCCATCCCCGACAATGACCACGATGAGCCTGAGCCGATTCACCGATTGGCTGCCTCGGTGGGCTTCCGTGAGATCGAACTCGTTCAAGAGGCTGATGCGGATGGCGGGGGGAAGTCGTTTCAGTTCAAGGTCAATGGGCAGCCGCTCTTTGCCAAAGGGGCCAACTGGATCCCGGATCATAGCCTGCCGACGACGATCACAAAACACCAGCTTCGCCGGCGGCTCACGGCAGCGCAAGAGGCGGGCTTTAACATGCTTCGGGTCTGGGGCGGCGGGCTCTACGAGAGCCAGGACTTCTACAGCCTCTGTGACGAGCTTGGGATCTTGGTCTGGCAGGACTTTGGTTTTGCCTGCGCCACGTATCCCGACGATGACCCGGCGTTCGTGCAAAGTGTGCGCGAGGAGGCCAGTGCCAATGTCCGTCGGCTCCGTCACCATCCCTGCCTGGCGCTCTGGTGCGGTGGCAATGAGAACGTCGAGCTGCACCAAGGGCGCTGGTCGGGTGCTGACCAAGCCACGAAGTTCTACGGCGAGAAGCTGATCCTGGAGACACTCCCCAGTGTTCTAGAGGCGGAAGACCCACAGACTCCCTACTGGCCCAACTCTCCCTATGGTGGCCAAGACTGCCGGGACGAAAACAGCGGCGATAGTCACTACTGGAATGTCTGGCACTCCAAAGAGCCGGGGAGCAACGGCGACTGGGTCAATTACGAAAAGTGCGACACGCGCTTCTCCAGTGAGTTCGGCTTCGCGGCTCCGGCGGGACTGACCGCGTGGCACTCCGCACTCGCCCCTGAGGATTTGTGCGTCCGCTCGGTGAGCTCCCGCTGGCACGACAAGACCCGCAAGGGCTACGAGACCTATCTGGGCTTTATCCAGATGCACTTCCCCGAGCCGCAGTGCTTTGCGGATCTTGTCTACTTTGGCCAGTGCAACCAAGCACTCGCCTTTGCCTTTGGGATCGAGCACTGGCGACGGCGCAAGGGGCGCTGCTGGGGAACTCTCTTCTGGCAGCTCAACGACTGCTGGCCCACCCACTCCTGGTCCGTGATAGATAGCACGGGCGAGCCCAAGCTGGCCTACTACGCCATCAAGCGTGCCTATGCCCCCCTCTTGCTTTCCCTGCGGCGTTCGGGCAGAGCCATAGAGGCGCATCTCGTCAACGACACCTGGGGCGCGGTCTCTGGGAAGCTCAGTGTGCACCTCTTGACCTTTGAAGGGGAGCCCGTCTCGATGGCCGAGCAGATAGTTGTCGCACCTGCCAATGCCGCATCCGGGGCGGCACTCTCCCTTGCCATTCCCAGCTTTATCGCCGATGCAGGTACCGATGTTTTTGTCCACGCGATATTTACCCCCGAGTCTGGTGAAATCGTTGAGAGTTTCTTGTTGCTTGCTGAGCCCAAAGACCTGCGCCTTGCCAACCCTGGCCTGCGGACGTTTATCTCCGAGCACTCGATCACGGTACAGGCTCAGCGCTTTGCCGCATTTGTCACCCTTCACTTTGAGGGTGTCTCCCATCAGCCCCAGCTCACCAACAATGGCTTTCACCTCGCACCGGGCCAGAGCAAAACGATTCAGCTCAGCCATCTCCCCGATCAAAAGACACTCTCACAGCTTTCGGCGCTGCTGCATATCCGTCATCTGTGATTGTATGCCACCAATTTACAAGTAATAATACTGTAAAAAACTAAAAAACTAATCCGAAGTCATAATCATTCCATAATTACCTATATCTGTTTGTTTGTGGAGAGAATGAAAATGAATCATTTTGTTTCTGGGATTGCGTTGACAAGTATTCTTGTGATGCCATTGTTTGGTTGTAGTGGAGGTGGTAGTTTAGCATCGTCATCCCCGATAAAAATCGAGCTTCCATCACCCAATCAAACCCGTAATTATACGATTGGCATAGCGGGAACGCGAGGGAGTATTCCTCTCTCTTTTCTAGGTGTGTCTAATGTCATTGCGCCAGGAGGTTCTATTGCCGCAAAAAGCAAGATCAGTGCGACAAGTCTTCTCAGTGTCCCAGAAGTCTACGGTGACCGGCGCTTTGTTGGCTGGGAGTACCGTGGTACTCGATTCAGCACCTCAGCTGCCATTAGTGAGCTGCCTGCCACTCTTAACGTTGGTGAGACTATAACCGCCGTCTATGAGCCTATAGAAGCTCGCACGAGTCCCCTCGTGCCTAACTACAATCATGATGATTATTACTATTGGAAATCTCCCGACCAGGCAAGGCTCAAAATTTACTTCGACACCACAGTGAATGGGGACTTCAAGCCTATTTTACAAGAAGGTTTTGATCGCTGGTTTAACGCTCTTGGTTCTAGCTTTGGTTATACCCTAGTGACAGATCAAGCAGAGGCACAGATCGTGGTAAAAATGGGGCCAGTCGTAGGTTCCGTTGCACAAACGTCAATCATTGCGACAAATACAATCCCAGCCTCTTTAGTGAGTGCTTCCATTATCTTAGATCCCGCACAGCTTCCTCCCATCCAGAGTAATCGTGGGGTGATCGTCGCCCTCGCGGCACATGAGTTTGGGCATGCCTTAGGGATTAGCGGCGGCAGTACTCAAGGGCATAGCGATGATGCCGCTGACACCATGTTTCCCATAGTAACCGTCAACACAATCCATATTACTCCACGAGACATCAACACACTTACGAACATGTACAACGACGTGTTCAGCAGTCGTCACAAACCAGTCACACACCGCGCGGCCTCAGGGTTACTGCACAGCAAAACCATAGATTGCCCTGTAAATATCGCCACGAAGTAACCTCGCTAAAGTGCTGGAAGGAATTAGGGGTTTCCAAACCGAATCTTTCCAGCAGGATGACTGACGATCTTGCTCTACTAGGAGGAGTGCCCCTCCACCCCCACCCCTGGCCGTCTTGGCCTATATGGGATCACCGTGACGAAGAAGCGGTTCTCCGCGCCCTGCGCAGTGGCCACTGGGGACGCCTTACCGGCCCGGAAGTCTCGGCATTCGAGGAAGAGTTCGCTCTGTTTCAGGAGTGCCGATTTGGCGTTGCGGTGCCCTGTGGGACAGTGGCTCTCAAGCTGGCGCTGCTCGCCCTCGATATTCAGGCAGGTGATGAGGTTATTGTGCCGCCGTATACCTTTGTTGCCACGGTTGGGGCGGTGATCCAGTGCAACGCGGTTCCCGTTTTTGTTGATATCCACCCGGACTCCTACTGCCTGGATCCTTCCCGTGTGGCGGAAGCGATCACTCCCCGAACCCGCGCCATTATCGCCGTACACCTCGGAGGACTGCCTGCAGATTTGGAGAAGCTCTGTGCTTTTGGACTCCCCGTAATTGAGGATGCATCCCATGCGCATGGAAGCATCTATAAAGGGCGAAAAGTGGGAGGAATCGGGACACTTGGTTGCTTCTCCTTCCAAGCGAGCAAGAATCTAAACTGTGGCGAAGGAGGCATCGTCCTTACCAACGATGAAGCGCTTGCGGCGGCAGTTCGTGCTCAGTCAAGCTGGGGGGAGGGCTCCTCTGGACAGATTCTCGGGAGCAACTTCCGCATGACGGAGCTGCAGGGTGCACTGCTACGGACACAGCTCGCTCGACTCCCCGAGCAAGCGGCGCAACGTGACTCCAATGGCAGGCTCCTCGACAGCCTTCTCAAGGGTCTCCCCGGCATTCGCCCCTTGCCAAGAGAGGCTCTCGGCTGCGACAGGCATGCCTATCACCTCTACAGCTTTCGCTACGACCAAGACGTCTGGGGCCTGCCTCGTGGCGTATTTATAGACGCAATGCGTGCCGAGGGAATCCCTGTGGATCCTGGCTATGCCACTCCGCTTTATGAGTGGCCTGTCTTTACAAACCGACGTTTTGGCCCTTGGAACGGGAGCATGGAAGGGTATGCTTCCTCCGAAAACCACCGTGCACACTGCCCCGTCATGGAGCGAGTGAGTCAAAAAGAAGGCTGCTGGATAAAACAAAGTGCATTGCTTGCGCCCCCAGAAGAGGTACAACTGATCGCAAAAGCAATCGAAAAAACCTGGGGAAAGAGAGCAGATTTAGCTCGTTTACTCTGACACATTCGGATTATTTAATGACTCAGTTTGCAGAAGCCAGCGCTCAAGCGTTTTTAGACCAAAAAAGGCGAGAGTGGTCAGGAAAACAATAGCAACTCCCACTCCATTTAATAAGAACTGCTCCAAGCGCACGTGGCGTGTTCCCTCACCATGACGAGGGAGAGGGGTCTTAGTTTAGGCTGCCCTGACTGGCAGAGCCGAATGACGAGCAGTGTCAGTACACCATAGACGACAACATGGGCGATTTTCCGAACCATCTGGGTGATCTGGTACATCGAAACGATTTGTGGATCGGGATAGTAAAATCCTGGCTCGATCCAATCAAAGAGCTTATGGAGAAGAATCCAGGACTGCTGATAGCTTCCTAGCTCCGTTGCTAAGAGTGCCGCGATGCCAAGCCACAAAAGTAGTGGCGCGGCATAGATCAAGATACGGAGAACGGCACGACGCATAGGTTTTCGATTATATCGCGGCCACACCATCGGGTAGAGTGAGTGTTGTCTCGATGGTTCCGTCTGCTTGTTTTTGGTGCTCTACGGTGACTAGCCCGTAGGGTGTCGGAACCGTTCCCCGTGCCCAGGAAAGATCACCAAGGTGGGGCTTGCAGTGGATCTTTGCCATCCCTGGCTCGGCGGACGTGATTCCCAGAACCCACTGGGTGAGCCAAGCCGTAGGGCCAGCCGCCCAGCCGTGGCAGAGAGAGTGGCGTATGCCCTTGTAGCACCAGTTGCCGTACTCTGCATGGATATCATGCTTTCCTTTGAGGGGCAGCTCGTCAATTCGGGTGGCATTCTCTTTCCAGTCAAGCTCGAAGCCTTCCCAGAATGTCGTCGCTCCCAGGTCGAGCATTCCGCCCCAGTAGTGCCGGATCAGGTTCAAGCACCCTATGATGTCTCCAGCTCGCGCCCGCGCTTCCAGTACGCAGTAGCCATAAAAGGTCGAAAGCCCGCGGTACGGGTTCACCGCGAGGACATTCCAGTTGGCGGATTGCGCCTCTTGCATCCCTGCCAAGACAACGAGTGCCTGGGCTTGCTTACTTGAGGTCAGGCGCTGAATTTTTCTTGCCTTATCACTCGCCTCTTTGCAGCGCCGGGCAAGTCCGTCCTCGCCTAGAACGGTGCAGAGCCATGCACCCCGCTGGAGGGTGAGCACAACAAGTGCTTGCAAGCCCGCCGCGATCGCCTCTGGGTCTTCTGAGGTTGGCCACTCCAAGAAGCGGTGTCCCCCTAAAAACTCCGAGCCATCGGGGCGCACGTGTAGCAAGACACGCTCCAGTAAGCTCATGAGATAGCGTCGCTGCTGCTCCAAGTAGAGCTGATCGCCAAAGCGTGCGTACCAGTCGGCCTGAATCAGGAGCCACCAGAGCGAGTACGACGAGATTCCATTCATCCACTGAAGGAGCGGTGTCTGGTCGCGGACATAGTCCAGGCTCGCGGGGACGATCTCATGGTTGCCAAAAACCGTCGCGACTACCATCGCCTCCGGGTGCAAGTCCCCTATCCAGACAAGACGGTCCCGCTTAATGCCATCCCAGACATGGTCTTGCATACACAGATGCACCGTGTAGGCCCCTGTCTCCCAGATCGCATTCAGCCGCTCATCGGAGCAGGCAAACGAGCCCTGCCATGGCTCATCACGGATCAGGTGAACGGCTTCGACCGCACGTACAGAGAGCGTGATTCCGGGGTCTACGTTGTCTAGGCGCACAAACCGGAAGCCTGTCTCCCCTATCTCCGTCCGCCCCATCCAGGCCACCGGTAGACGATAGTCGTGGATGGCATGGTCTTGATCGGGCAGTCCCATTGTCTCACTAACCGACTCTCCAAAGCGCACACGAACCAGGGGATTACCCTTGGGTTGAGTGGTAGGAATGTCGAGGCGAACGCCTCCATGAAGCTCACGCCCAAAGTCTAAGATCACCCAGCTACCTGGCGGCAGTAGGCAGACTTCGTCGTTGTCTTCTAGGAGCGCTTGGGTCAGTCGGGCTTCCTCTTTCGCGACAATACGAGTTGGCTTTACAAAAAATCGAGTTCGGGGGTCACGGCGTACTTGCATAGGCGCCAATAGTATATCCGGTAGACTATGAAAATTAGGCGAAACTTTTTTGTGTTATATTTACACTAATAAGCTATGAAACGACAACTTTTTATCATTGACCCGCAGGAGGACTTCTGCAACCCGATATCGGGCGCACTCTATGTTGCGGGTGCTGAGTCCGATATTGAACGCATTGCCACGCTCTTATGCTTGCCCTGCGACTTCGATGCCATACACGTGACCCTCGATACGCACCACCTTCTCGATATCGCCCACCCACTCTGGTGGAAAGACCTGAGAGGGGCTCCCCCCGCCCCGTTTACGATCATCGAGGACTTGAGTCAGTGGCATGCCGCCAACCCAGCGCACCAAACAAGAGGCGAGGCCTATGTAGGAGCCCTGGCACGCAATGGGCGCTACCCTCTCTGTATCTGGCCACCCCACTGCCTGATTGGGAGCGCGGGCCATGCGGTCGCCGCCAAGCTGTTCTCCGCGCTCTGTGACTGGGAGAGGCGCACGGGTAAGAGTGTGAACTATGTCCGTAAAGGCGAGAACCCCTTTACGGAGCACTACAGTGCGATCGCCGCAGATGTCCCCGATCCAAGTGACCCTGCGACTCTGCCCAATAAGGCCCTCCTCACCTCACTGGCCCAGGCCGACGAGATTCTAGTTTGCGGGGAAGCGGGAAGCCACTGTGTCGCTAATACGGTTCGCGACCTGGTTGCCCACGGGATTTCTGCTCAAAAGCTCACGCTCCTTACCGATGCTTTCTCGCCCGTTCCGGGCTTTACGCACTTCCAGGACGCGTTTCTCGCCGAGCTCAAGGCCGCTGGCGCACGGCTCACGACCACGAAAGAAATATAAAGAAACAATATGATCGTCTCACTACTCGATACCGATCTCTACAAGTTCACCATGATGCAGGTGGTCTGGGGACGCTACCCGCAGGCGCAAGCGGAGTATAAGTTCCAGTGCCGCAGCGCCGACGCCGACTTGACTCCCTTTGCGACCGAGATTCGGGCGGAGCTTGACAAGCTCGCTGGGCTACGTCTCCAGCCGGACGAGGCCGCGTTTCTGCGCTCGATTCGCTATATCCGCCCGGAGTTTGTGGACTTTCTGGAGAGCTTTCGCCTCGACCCCAGCCAGATCGAGATTCAAATGGAAACCGGCTTTGAGCTACGGATTCGTGGCCCGTGGCTGGAGACTATTCTCTTTGAGGTACCCGTTCTTGCCACGATCAATGAAATCTGGTCGCGTCACCACTTTCCCCTCACGGTGGAGCGTGAAGCAGAAGGGCTGCGGCGCTTGGAGGAAAAAAAACGGCAACTCTTAGGCACTTCTATTCCCGTTCGGGTCATGGAGTTTGGGACGCGGCGGCGCTACAGCCAGGCGTGGCAGGAGCGCATTGTCGAGCAGCTCGCTCCCCAGCTTATTGGCACCAGCAATGTGCACCTGGCCCACAAGCTGGGCCTCAAGCCCTTTGGAACCATGGCCCATGAGTTTCTTCAGGCGGGGCAAGCACTCGCCCCCCTCCTCCATTCCCAAAAATTCATGCTGGAAGAGTGGATGCAGTTCTACCGAGGCGATCTAGGGATTGCGCTCTCGGATGTCTTTGGCTTCGACGCGTTTCTGGCCGACTTCGACCGACTCTTTGCCAAGGCCTACGACGGCTGCCGCCACGACTCAGGCGATCCGGCTATCTGGGGGGAGAGGCTACTGGCGCACTACGAGAGCCTTGGCGTCGACCCGCGCCACAAAACTGCCGTCTTCTCCGATGGCCTGAGTATCCCAAAGGCCACTGCACTCGCCGAGCGCTTTGACACGCGCATTCGGACGATCTTTGGAATCGGCACCGACTTAACCAACGATCTAGGGGAAAAGGCCCTACAAATTGTGATCAAGCTCGTGCGCCTCAATAACCAGCCCGTCGTTAAGCTCTCCGACTCACCCGGAAAAGCCATAACAGACGATGTGGGGTATCTGGAATATGTCCGTGCGGCGTTTGCAGCTGGCATAAGAAGGAATTAAGACGGGCACTGACGAATGCTCTGTCTGTTAGTTTTACCTAGAGAAGGAGTTTCGTTTTGACCCGTTCTGTGATTGTCTCGATGTTCGCTCTGACCGCCCTCTCCGCTTCGGCCTGGGCTCAGGGCACGACCGTGGGAACCCTTGCCATTGTTCGTCAGGTGGAGGTTACCCGAACCAGGGCCACACCACAGATTCGGGAGCGTGTGGAGCGTGAGCCTGCAACACATGGCGAGAGTGTCTTCTCCGAGCAGCTGATCCGCACGCTCAAGCGCTCGTTTGCCGAGGTGAGCTTCAAAGACGGCTCTCTTGTGCGCCTGAAAGACCGCAGCGAGGCGATTGTCCGCCAAGAGAAACCCGGCACGGGTATCTACTTAATCAGCGGGACAATCTGGGTGCGAGCCGGGAGTGCGCCGGTTCAAGTGGATACCCCCACGGGAGTCGTGACGGCCACGCAGGCCGTGTTTGAAGTCACCGTTGCCGACAACCAGACAACAGTTCTGTGCTACGATGGCAGCCTTCAGCTCAAACGCGACACGCGCACGGTGATGGTCAAGGCCGGTGAGTTTGCGGGAGTCAAAGTAACCGGAACCCAAGTTGCTTTAGATACTTCGACCTCGATCCCTGGCAATCAGCTTCCGAGTGACCACAATGGGCCACGGGTAGCGTGGTGGCAGATTCTCAACACGGAGCGTGGCCTACTCACCGTGCCCGGAAGTAGCGCAGGCATGGCGATTCGCTCGTCGGCTCTAACGGAAGCGATCCAAGCAACCCTCAACCTCCCACCCGCACCCGGTGAGATCGTGAAAAACCCTGCCGATAAAGCGCGCCTGCTTTCCATTGCGCAGTCCTCTGTGGTTCCCGCCATCGAGCGAACACTGGCCTCGGATGCGACCCTAACTCTCAGCGGCTACCGACAGAAGTTTGGCGGCGATGACATTAGCCAAGCCTTCACGCTCGCAGGCACGGATCTAAGCTTCCTCCGCAACAAGGGAATCGGCAATGTCGGGAGTCTCTTCGATGCGCTGAATGCCTCGGGAGCAAGCTTTGGCGTGGACCTGCGCTCTCGTGGGGCGGCCACGAATCGCTCCGTCTACCGCCCCTCGGCGTGGCAAGGGCCGAGCAACTCCAAAACCCCGCTCTTCGATGGAGCGCAGAGCTCCAACAACCTGGTGCTCCTCGGGGCAGTGGCGGCGGCGGCACTAGGCGGGGGGGTAAAAGCGACGGATTTTAACCTGGACGGAGATGCCTTCGGATTCACGGCAGATCCTCAGGCGATTGGGGCGCGTGGACGGCTCCACGGGACGCTGGGCAAGTCGCGCTATATGTTTGAGGGCAATAGTATCAACTTGCTCACCGGGTCAAACACAGGCGGCTTTAGTGCCCTCTCCGTAGCCTCTATCGAGCATGATGTCAGCCCGAACCTGACGGTCTTTAGTGGGCGGCGCCGGTTCTATAGTGGCCCCGCGCTCCTCTCGCTCAACCGGTCCCAGCTTTTAGGGGAGCGCTACAGCTCCGTTGGGGCAACCCTCAACAAGAACGGCGTGAAGGCCGAGGCTGCCTGGCTCTACGACTCCAACCCGGATGTCCGTGGCGCACAGAGTGGCTTCCTTGCCTCCGCGACCAAGCAAGTCGGCGGTGGGACGTTGGGAATCCAAGCGCTCCGGGTCGGTAGCCTGAATAATGGCACGGGGTACTCGGTGAGTGGCACGCTTCCCTCCGGTAAAGGAGCCGGTCAGCTTGATCTCTACGGCGAAGTCGGTATTGCGCCAGACAAAGCGGGAATTGTCACGCTCGGAGCCTACCTCCCCTGGATCTACCAGACCAGTGATCTGGATCTCTACGTAGAGTACTCATCGCACCAGGATCTCGGCAATAGCTTTACCGTGGTTGCCAACCGTGAGCTAAGCCAAGGGCTGAGCCTGAAGGCATTTTTGGGAAACGGCAAGCGCACTTTTGTCGAGAAAAATGGCACGTTCGGTGGAATCGGACTAAGCTACGCACTGGGACGATAGAAAGAAAAAGAAAATGCCATTTGATCCATCGCTTTACCGCGCCTACGACATTCGAGGGATCTACCCGAGTGTGATCAACGAAGAGTTTGCCTATATCTGCGCTCAGGCTTTTGCCCGGGTGATGAATGCCAAGCGAGTCGCCGTGGGCCGTGACGTGCGCCTCAGCGGGCCGACCATGCAAAAGGCCGCGATGCAGGGACTTGTGGACCTCGGAGTTGAAGTGCTTGACCTGGGAGTGATCTCCACCGAGATGCTCTACTTCGCGTCGGGAACTCTCGACATTGACGGCGGCTTTGCGCTCACGGCCAGCCACAATCCGCGCGAGTGGAACGGCTTCAAGTTCGTGGGCAAGAAAGGCCAGCCGCTGGTACGCGAGGGGAAGCTTGGCGAGATCTACGCCGATGCGGATGCCGCCACGCCGCAGAAAGTCGCCACGCCGGGCACGATCACGGAGACACCACTCTTAGCGCAGTACGCGGAGTATCTCCAGCAGTATGTCCCATCAGATCTCCCCAACCTAAAAATCGTGGGGAATGTGAACTTTGGAGCCAACGGTAAGTTCGTGGATGCGGCGATTGCCAAGCTGCCTCTGGAGCTGATCCGCCTGAACTGGAACGAGGATGGCGGCTTTCCCAAGGGCACCCCTGACCCGCTCTTGCCGTCGAACCGCAAAGAGGTCTGTGAGCGCATTGTCACGGAGAGCGCCGACTTTGGTGTGGCGTGGGACGCCGATGCGGACCGCTGCTTCTTCTACGATGAGAAAGGCCGCGCGTTTGCAGGCTACTACATCAACGCGCTTCTGATCGAGCACTTCCTCAAGCGCGAGCCCGGAGCCGCTGTGGTGATCGAGCCGCGCCAGATCTGGGCCACCGAGGCGGTTGCATTGGCAGGCCACGGCAAGGCAGTCACCAGTCGTACAGGCCACGGCTTTATCAAGGCGACCATGCGCCAGGCCAACGCGATCTTTGGCGGCGAGAACTCGGGGCACTTCTACTACCGAGATTTCTGGTACTGCGACAACGGGATTATCACGTTCCTGACCGTGATGGGACTCTTCGCCGAGCAGCTCAAGAGCGGTGGGACGGTCTCGCAGCTTCTGGATGCCTACAAGACAAACTACCCGGCCAGCGAGGAGCTGAACTTTATCACCAGCGATGCGAAAGCCATTATCGCCGCACTCCAGGCCCGCCACCCGAGCGCCGAGCTCAGCCAGATTGACGGTGTCTCGCTCGCCGAGGGAGACTGGCGCTGTAATCTCCGCATGAGCCAGAACGAGCCCGTGCTGCGATTAAATGTCGAGGCACGCACCCCGGAAGCCCTCGAAGCCCGAGAAGCCGACCTGCTCGCCTTCATTCTCGGCAGCGGTGCCACCCTCCGCGACGATCACTGATGCGCTTGAACTTGAGCCGTTCGGCCTTTTAGGGTGGGGCGGCCAAGGGGCTGCCCAAAGAAGACTCCCAGTGCCACAGCGACTAATATAGCAAACGCGGTATCCCATTTATCACGCATTCTTGCAACCCTCACAACCCTCGTCATTCGCACCTGCATTTTCAGTGCCAGCGGCGCGTAAATAGGGGTTGAGGTACACTACTGCCATGAACCTGCCTGGTATAAACCTGCGTCGTGGCTTCACGCTTATCGAGCTTTTGGTGGTGATCGGAATTATCGCGATACTGGCCGCGATTCTCTTCCCTGTTTTTGCACAGGCGCGTGGCCAGGCGCGAAAGACAAGCTGCCAGAGTAGCCTGCGCCAGATCGGGATGGCGATTCAAATGTACTCGCAGGACTACGACGGGATCGCGCCCTACGCCAAAGACGCCTCGGACGCCTATGTCTCCCAGATCTGGGAAGCCTATCCGCAGTGTAAGGCCGTGATTGACGCCATGCCCTTTCTCCATGATTCCCCCGTGCTCTTTACCAACAACTGGATGACCGGCTCGCTGACTCCCTATGTCAAGAACCGGCAGGTCTGGCGCTGCGCAGGCGACACGGGCTTTGACGTCTTAGACAACAACTTTAACTGTGGTGGCCCCTGCCCCATGAAAGCTCGTCCCTCGATGTACGAGCGCTACGGCGCATCCTATCTCTTCCGCACCGAGGTCGCTTTCCGTCGGCTGAACCTGGATACCGTCTCTGCGCAGACCAGCACGGGCCAAGAAGTCGGGATGGCACAGCTCAATATCCTCTTTGATGGCAACGGAAGCTGGCACGCCAGTCCCCTGCGCTTCGACCCCTTAGGCTGGGACCGGAGCGGCCTGCGCTACACCACCCTCTTTGCCGATGGGCATGTCAAGTTCCTCACCAACGATGACTACCAGAAGGCCTGGAGTATCCAGCTCGCCGCCCCGAGCAGCAACCCGTGTCAGTGAGATCTTCCCCCCTAGCCCCCGCCGAGCGGGGGAAAAACAATGTATTTTCCTTATTGTCCCCCCGCCGGGCGGGGGTTAGGGGGGGCTGCGTGCATGCCTGACCTCACCGATCTCTTGCGCAACGCCGATGGCCCCGTGCGCCTCAAAGCCCGCTGGGTCTTGCCTATCTCTGGCCCACTTTTCGAGGACGGCGAGGTGGCATTTGAAGGCGGCAAGCTCACGTATGTGGGGAAGGCTCGGCCCGACGCAGGGGCGCTGGATCTAGGGCTTGCGGCGATCCTGCCAGGCTTTATCAATGTCCACGCCCATATCGAGTACACGGTTCTGCGTGGCCTGCTGGAAGATATGCCATTTTTTCCTTGGATTCGCGCCCTCACGGGCCTGAAGACCTTTCTCAGCGCCGACGACTGGATCACGTCGGCGAGCCTGGGGGCGGCGGAGATGGCGGCAGCGGGAGTTACCACGATTGGCGATGCCTGCGATGCGGGGGCAACCGTGAGCGCTCTGGCTAGCTCTGGGCTACGCGGTACGGTGTTTCGTGAGGTCTTTGGCATCGAGCCTTCGCCACCCGTGGCCCAGACTCTTGATATTCTCAAGCGCCAGCTCGCACAGATGACCAGCACGCTGGTGCGCAGCGGGGCCGAGGGGCGCGTGCACCTGGGAATCTCACCGCACGCACCGTATACCGTTAGGGCCGAGCTCTTTGAAGCACTGGGTGACTTTGCGGATCAGAGTGGCTACCTGCAGACCATCCACCTGGCCGAGTCGCCCGCCGAAGAGGCTCTTTTTCAGATCGGGGGCGGGCCGTTTAAAGAGATGTTTGACCGTCGTGGCATCCCGTGGGAGATCAAAAACATCTCGCCGATTGCCTACGCCAAGCAGTCCGGGGCGCTCGCCGCCTCCACGCTGGCGGTTCACTGCGTGCACGCCACCGACGATGACATTACGCTTCTTGCCAATGCGGGAGCCTCAGTGGCGCACTGTCCGCGCTCCAATGGAAAGCTGGGGGCAGGACTCGCTCCCCTGCGGGCACTCAAAGCGCGTGGCTTGGACATCGGCCTAGGTACCGACTCGATGGTCTCAGGTAACTCCGTGGACTTTTTTGAGGAGATGCGCGCTGCGGTCTACGGCGCACGGGCACGCGAGCAGGACACGCAGGCCCTCACGGCGAAAGAAGCCTTGTTCTTAGCAACTCTTGGTGGGGCTCGGGCTCTGCACCGGGAGCGGGAGCTTGGATCGTTAGAGCGGGGAAAGCAGGCGGATCTCTGTGTGGTGCGGCTTGATGGGATTCACCATGCGCCCGCGGGGGACGACAGCCCGGAAGCGGCACTGGTCTACTCGGCAAGGGCCAGCGATGTGTGCTTAACGCTCGTGGATGGCCAGGCGGTCTACGACCATAGCCGCTTCCCCACCTTGGACGTGGCCCGGCTCCGGCAGAGCGTCGGTACAACCCGCAAAAAAGTACGAATGGAAGGCGAAAAGATCCTTGGCGAAGCGAACCAGCGGCGAAAGTAGTGGGAGTGGGAGCGGCACGAAAGGCGCGAGCGATGAGCTTGTCGGCTGGAGCACGCTGGCCATTGGGTTTGCGATCAGCACCCTGCTCCTGTGGAAAAACGGCGGCTGGAAAGTCTTTCGCGCTCCCACGGGCATGAGCGTGATGGAGTTCAACCTCTTTAACATCTGCATGCTCCTGACCGTCCCGTTCACCTGGATCTTGATCGTGCTTCGTCGTGAGGTCAGCGACTTTGGCTTTACGCCAGGCAATGCACGAGGCGCGATGATTCTCTCGCTGATTGTCGGGGTGGCCTACATTCCGGTTCTCGCCCTCTTCTCCGGCCAGAGAGCGTTCCAGGACTACTACACCCGCGTGCTCATGGATGATCGCGTGCTGATTGGGGTAGGTTGGGCCAAGGGCCAGCTCTCCGGGGGACAGATTGACTACGGCCGCTTTGTCCAGCACGAGCTGGTGATGTGCATGTACATGCTGGCCTGGGAGTGGTTTTTCCGGGGCTACTTGCTCTTTGGGCTCCGCAAGATCATGCCCACCTGGGCCGCCGCCATTGTGCAGGTGATTCCGTTCTTTATCCTACATCTGGGAAAGCCCCCCGCAGAGTTCTGGTCGTCGCTCGCCGGTGGCCTCCTGCTCGCTCCCATCGCGATCCGCTACAAGTCGTTTCTGCCGTGTTTCTTGATGCACTACTTCATCTCGCTGGGCAACGATATCGCGGTTCTCTACTTTCACTTCCGGTAATATATCCAGGTAATTGTTGCAGGGTAGGCACTTTGTGACCGACAATAGGAGCGCAATGCGTCTGCTGATTGTCTCACCCTGGTTTCCCTATCCGCCGGATAATGGGTCGCGACTTCGTGCCTGGCACTTAATTCAGCGCTTGGCACAGCACCACGATGTGCGCCTTGTGGTAGGGCAGCAAGACGATGCCATAGGCCGCGAGATTCCACTCGATGTTCCCACAACAATCGTTCCCTGGGTCTGGCACCAACCCGGTGCGACGGGCAAACAAGGGGCGCTCAAGGCGCTTTTCTCCGCAATACCACGCTCGATCTTGGAGACACCTAACCCCGCTTTTGTCGAGGCAATCGCGCAAGAGCTTTCGCGGAAACCGGATGCAGTGCTTGCCATGGAGCTAGGTAGCGATGCCTATCTTCCTGACGTCCTCCCCTGCCCCGTGATCCTGGATCAAGTGGAGCTCTCCGGACTGGAGCAGACTTGGCGGCGCGCGATGAGCCGTCGGGAACGGACGGCACGTTGGCTGACGTATCATAAGGGAAAGAGCTACTGGCAGCGGCGGCTCGCTCGGTACGATCTCCTCACAGCGGTCTCGGAAGCGGAAGCGCTGTCGGTAGAAGCCATTGTCGGAGGCGGAAAGGCCGTCGCGGTCGTCCCCAACGGTGTCGCGACGGCAGATTTCTGCCTTCAGACCAAGCCGAAAGGGGTTCCTGGAAGGCTTATCTACAACGGAGCGCTTTCCTATTCTCCTAATAAAGACGCGGTACTCTGGTTTGTGAAGACCATCCTGCCGAAGATTACAGAGAAAGTGCCCGAAGCCCACTTAATCGTCACAGGGCGCTCCGAGTCCGCGCCCGCAGAGCTTGTCACCCACCCTCAGGTGCAGCTGACCGGCTTTGTCCCTGACCTGAAGCCGACTCTCGCGGAGGCAAGGGTCTGCGTGACCCCGCTTCGTTCAGGGGGCGGGACACGGCTGAAGATACTGGAGGCCTGGGCGGCGGGGATTCCCGTGGTCGCAACCACCATTGGCGCGGCAGGACTAGAGGGCAGTCGGGAGGGTGAGCACCTGTTTGTGGCAGACACGCCGGATGCGTTTGCCCAAAAAGCAGTCCTGCTGCTACAAAACGAAGCGCTGAGTCGGAAGATATCGGGGCAGGCCCGCACTCTGGCGGAGGAGCGCTTTGACTGGGATGTAATTGTGGGACGACTAGAGAGAGCACTGAACCTCGTGACAAAATGAGCAAGGTAAGCAACGAATATAACGACGAGCTAGCAATCTGGAGCGACAACTCCGAGAGCCCATCCAAGGATCTGATCAGCAGAGCAGCGGAGCTAAAGCTCAAGCTCCTGGGAGGCGCCGCCGTTCTGGGGACAGCCCTGGGGCTGGGCGGTGTGTTGGCTGCGGATGCTGGTACGAAGGGAATGGTCTGGCTCGCGATTGTCGTCTTAGGGATCGTCGGTATTGTCACGGTTGCCAGCTATCTCGAAGTCGGCATGACGATCTTTGTAGCGCTTTGTTGGTTTCTCTTTAAAACACCGGGAATTGCCCAAGGCCAAGGCGGTGGCGGCGAGCAGGGACTCGCACTCAGCCAGATGGGGCTTATGCTACTGCTCGCCGCCTGGCTCCTGCGACGTATCTTCCGAAAGGAAGGGCCCCTCTACCGTTCCCCTCTCACAGCGCCTATTGTTGCCTATCTTTTTGTTTGTCTCTGGTCTACGGCACACAGCATCCTCTTCACGGATAGTGCCATCGAGCGTGGTCTCGTCTCACGGACACCGCTGCCCGTCAACATCCTCGAAGTGGCCTTGCGGGTTCTTGCGCTCGGTGGGCTTTTACTGCTGGCAAACACCATCACCCGCTGGGGCAAGAAGCGCCTGGCGGTGATGTTCTTACTTGCGGGCGGACTCCTCTTTATTTTCTCACTTCAGGGGGGGGCCAATACCATGGAGCACCCCCATGGGCTTGCGGTCTTTGTGCCAGGTCAGGGCTACGGGGCTTTTCCGCAGATGCTGGCGATGGCGGCCATGGCGGCACTGGCACTGGCGGGCAAGGGGAGGCGCTGGCAACAACTTGGGATGGGGCTTGGCGCGCTGATTATCTTTGGCTGGGCATTTATCAAAAATGCAGAGTGGGTCTCTGGCTGGCTTTCGGGTGGAGTTGCGCTGGCTATCGTGGTCTATAATACCAAGCGCCGCTTGTTTTGGATGGGAGTTGGGCTTATCGCCTTTATCGTTCTTCTCAAGTTTGAGTACTTTTGGGATAAGTTCTACAAGATGAACTTCTACGCCGGTGGCCACATGAACTGGGGCCTCGCCTCTCTGCGGGGTGAGGAGATCGGAGCGCTGGAGAACGACCGAAGTCGTATGCTACGCGCTGCCTTCCAGTATGCCGATGCGTTCCCACTGGGGATTGGCCTGGGAAACTACAAGAACTTCAATCTCTACTACGGCTCTCCCGCCGTCTGGAACTCGACTACGTTTACATCAGCACATGGCACCTACGCACAGACACTCTCCGAGCTAGGTTGGGCAGGTATTTTGACGCTGCTCTGGCTACAAGGTGCGACTCTCGTGACTCTGTACCGCTACTGGAGAGCTCTGCCAAACGGCACGTGGGAAAAGGCTTGGCTCCTGGCAACCTACGCGGGAGCTTGGGGAATGTTTGCCTCGACATTTCTGGGCGACTATATCTTCCCCAGCTACCACAACGGTGGGATGGCGTCATTCGGAGGAACGGTCTATCTCTGGCTCTTCGTGGGGTTTGGCGTGAGCTTGGCGCGTCTCCAAGGGCTGAAGTGGGACGATGTGAGTGGGAAGAAGAAGAAAAGTGAGCGCGTGGTGCCGCAGCCACGCTGGGCTCGTCCCCTGGAGCCACGCTTGTGAGAGATCTCTCCATTGTGATCGTCTCCTGGAACACCAAAGCGCTCCTGCGGGACTGCTTGGAGAGCATTCGCAACCTAAACCTAGATGCCGAGGTCTTTGTCGCGGATAACGCCTCATCGGACGGTAGTCCTGAGCTGGTTGAGGCGGAGTTTCCTAAGGTGACACTGATCCGTACGGGAGCCAACCTCGGCTTTGCCAAGGCCAATAACCTCGCGCTCAAGCAAGCCACAGGTCGCTACTGGCTGCTCCTCAACTCCGACACCCTCGTGCCCGACGGCGCCCTGGAAGCGCTGGTCGCCGCGCTAGACGCACACCCTGAGGCAGCCGTGGCAGGCTCGCTTCTTCTCAATGTCGATGGCTCGCTTCAGCCAAGCTGGGCTCGCTTCCCGAGCTTCAAGAGCGAGCTAACCGGTGAGCTGGAGCGTAGTCAGTGCCCCTACACAGATGCCCAGCTCAGCGATCCCACTGCCCGTGCCTCTCTCGCGCCGTTCACCTGTGACTGGGTGGGGGGCGCGGTCTACGGTGTGCGGGCCAGCGCGGCTCAGAAAGCGGGGCTACTCGATGAAAAATTCTTCATGTACAGCGAAGAGACCGAGTGGTGCCATCGCTTGAAACGCGTCACGGGTGGCACGACGATGCTGGTGCCCGCTTCCACCGTGACCCATCTGGGAGGTGGCTCCAGCCGCGCGGTTCCGAAGGCGACCCGGCGGCGCATGTGGCGCTCCAGTCTGCGCTTTTTCCGTCTGACTCAGGGGCCCCTCGTTGGCCTACTGCCCAGCGCGGTCGCCACCGCCCGTTTCCTTCTCTCCCCATTGCGGAGACAGCAGGGAGCATGAGAGTCGTACTGGATGCCCGTCCCCTCTCCCATCCGCAGTCGGGTGGGTATCGTTCGTATGTGATGGCTCTTGTGCAAGGGCTCGCGGAGCTTGCATCCACCGATGTGGAGATCTTGCTCTACTTGGATCGGCCCGTGGACTTTAGCCTTCCCTTTGAGACGCGCATTCTCAGTAGCTCACGCCTCAAAACCGACTTTGCTCTTTTTGCGCAGCAAGTCAAGCGAGATCAGCCGGATCTGGTGCATGGCACGGTGAACTACTTACCCGTAGGCATTTCGTCTAAGACGGTGCTCTTGCTCTACGATGCCCTGCTCCTCAAGCGCTATCCATGGGAAGGAGTGGTGCAGCGCTCACTGCGCCAGCGGCTCCTCAATGCCTACTGGGCGGGCCTGATGCGTCACTCAGCACGTACCGCCACATCGGTATTTACGATTTCGCAGGGCTCAGCGCAAGAACTCGCCTCTGTGCTCGGAGGCAGCCCTCAGCGCTTTTTGGTCGTTCCTCTTGGAATCTCCCTCCCGCTGCCTCGTGCGGGTGTGGTGCGCGAGCCAACGACGATTCTGGCCATTGCCGCCCCGGATGCCCGGAAAAATATCGAGGCGCTCTACGAGGCACTGCCACTCTTAGACGATCTAAACCCCACCCTGAAGCTGGTCTGCACAACGGTAAGAACCGCGGCAGCAGCCGAGACAGAAGTGGCGCGGCGCGGGCTGAAAAACGTCCAACTTTTACGCAATTTAGACAATCAAGCACTCTCAGATGCCTACGCCACTGCCCGTGTCTTTGTATTCCCGTCACGGTTGGAGGGCTTTGGTCTCCCGCCCTTGGAAGCGATGCAGGCCGGAACCCCCGTTGCTGCCTCGAATGCCCTTCCGATGCCGGAGATTCTCGGAGCAGCTCCCCTCTACTTTGATCCGGAAAAGCCCGCCGAGCTCGCCGCTACCGTTCGTTGCCTACTCACCAACGCCGACGAGTGGAGCGAGCGCTCTCATGCAGGGATCGCTCAGGCAAAGCGCTACTCTCTTAAGGCGATGGCAGAGGGAACACTCTCTCTCTGGCGGGAGCTTGCCGCATGAGCAAGCCTCATGTTTTGTTTCTCGCCCACCTGCTACCCTGGCCCTTAGAAGGCGGGGGGCAGATTAAGTCGTATCATGTTCTGCGACAGCTCGCGCAGGCATACGATATCAAGCTCCTGGCGCTGATCCGAAAACCCGAGGAAGCCCAAAATGCCGAGCCTTTGCGGCAGTTCTGTGCGCTGGGCATTGAGATGATTCCCCTACGGCGCACCAAGCTCACCAATCTCATGGCAGCGGGAAGTGCGGTGCTAACGGGGCGCTCGTTTCTCGTGAGTCGTGACCACACTCCCGCTCTGCAGGCTGCCGTGGAGCGTGAGCTGGCAACGGGGAGCTACAAGGCACTTCACCTAGATCATCTGCAGATGGCAGCGTTTGTCCCTGCACAAACGCCCGGGACTCGGGTGATTTTGGATCAGCACAACGTGGAATATCGCATACCCCAGCGCATTGCCCAAACGGCTAAGAATCTCGCGATCCGCCTCTATGGAGCGGGAGAATGGAAGCGTCTGCGACGCTTTGAGCAAGCCGCTCTCCGTCGCGCTGATCTCACTTTGGCAGTGTCCGACGAAGATAGGCAAGCCTTACAGGATTTAGCCGGCGCAGAGTTGGGTAGAATAAAGACACTATCTATCGGGGTCGACACGGATTATTTCGCCTCCTCCCCGCGCACCACGCACTCCAAGACACTGGTTTCGATCGGAACCATGTACTGGCCACCAAATATTGACGCTATATCCTGGTTTTGTCGGGAGATTCTGCCGAAGATCAGAGAGAGAGAGTCTGAGGCAAAACTTATGGTCGTGGGAGCACGACCAACGGCGGAGATACTCGCGCTTGCGGAAGCTTACGCGGTAACCGTGACGGGCTCAGTACCTGATGTACGTCCTTATGGCACAGACTGTGGAGCATTTATTGTCCCACTGCGCTCCGGGTCAGGGATGCGGGTCAAGATTCTGAACGCGCTTGCCATGGGCCTACCGACAGTCTCGACAACAATTGGTGCGGAAGGAATAGAGGTGACAGACGGCGAGGATATCTTATTGGCAGATACGGTGGAGGACTTCGCAGCGGCGACGCTGCGTCTGCTCTCGGATCCGGACCTTGCCGCACGCCTCGCCGAAAATGGTCGAAAGTTAATGGAAGAGCGCTATGGCTGGGATGCTATCGGGGTGCAGCTCCGGCAGTACTATGCGGAGGTACTCGCACCGTGAGGCTCCTCTTTATCTCACCCTATGTCCCCTCCCCCATTCGGGTGCGCACCTACCAGATCTTGCGTCACCTTGCGCCACTGGGCTGTGAGATCACCCTGGTCGCGCTAGAAGATGCGCCGGTCTCCGAGAGCGCACGTGCAGAGCTTGAAACCTGGTGTCAGGAAGTTCACGTGGTGCCACTGCGCAAACCTGCCGCCGCACTGCGCTGCTTGCTAGCTCTTCCCACCCCCACTCCTATTTCGGTCGCCTACTGCAAGCCGCCAGAGTTAAAAAAACGCATCACAGAGCTTGTCAAGACGAAACAGTTCGATGTCGCTCACGTCGAACATCTGCGAGCATCTTCGATCCGGCCCGCTCTGGGAAATCTTCCGTGTGTTCTGGATGCTGTAGACTGCATCACGGCCCTACAGCACCAGATGTTTGAGCAAGGTGAGAGTGCCAAGCACAAGCTGATCGCCTGGGAGGAGTGGAGCAAGCTGCGCTCATGGGAGCCTCGCGCCTATGCCCCGTTCAACCAGCTCGCCGTGACAAGCGCGTACGATTGCCACGAGCTACAGCTACTCGATTCGAGTCTACGTCCGGAGATCATTCCTAATGGGGTGGACCTGGATTATTTCCAGCCCGTTCCAAACCAAGCCCGAGAAAGCGACACGATTATTTTCAGTGGAAAAATGAGCTACCGTGCCAATGAGGATGCAGCCTTAGGGTTTGCCTCTACTCTCTGGCCACGTCTCAAAGAGATGCGCCCTAATCTCCGCTGGCTTATTGTTGGGAGCGAGCCAAGTCCCGCCATTCAGCGTCTTGCACAAGACCCTGCCATTGAGGTGACCGGCTATGTATCGGATATCCGTCCCTACTTGAGTCGTGCAAGTGTGGCCATCTGTCCTCTTCGCATTGGTGTTGGGATTCAAAATAAAGCCCTGGAAGCGATGGCGATGGCCTGCCCCGTGGTTGCTTCGCCGATTGCAGGACGCGCACTCCAACATGCCGAAGACGATGGCGGCATCGCGATTGCAAAGACAGAGGAAGAGTTTCTCTCGGCGTGCCTAAGATTCCTCAGTGATCCCTCTTGTGCGCAAGCTACCGGAGCAGCGGCACGGCGCTTTGTCGAACGTCACCACCGCTGGGATTGCGCCGCCAAGCGTTTTCTTGAGCTCTATACTCAAGCGATTGCCTCAATATAAACAAAGTGTATAAACAGGAACACGATCACACAGAGATGAAAACCCAGGTATATTCTAACCAGCAATTAATTGCGGCCCCTTCTGTGCCTTTTGCCAGCAAAAATATGCTCTATTTTGCCGTTAAACGTCTGATTGACATCCTCGGTTCGTTTTTTGGGCTCGTAGTGCTCTTTCCTGTTTTTGTCGTTCTTGCTATATTGGTTCGTCTTTCCTCAGCAGGGCCAATTCTTCACCGAAGACGCGTTCTTTCTCTTCAAAAGTATGAAGGTGGCGTCCCCCAGAGCTTTGATGCCTTTAAGTTTCGAACAATGGTGACCAATGCCGATGAGTTTCTCAAAGAGCATCCGGAGCTCATGGCCGAGTTTCAGAAAGACTTTAAGTTACGCGATGACCCCCGTGTCACCAAGATTGGCCATAAGCTGCGACGCGCGAGCCTGGATGAGCTTCCCCAGCTCTTCAACGTGCTTTCGGGTCAGATGACGCTGGTGGGCCCACGCATGATCTCGCCTCCTGAGCTAGAGATGTACGGCGAGTTTGGCACGAAGCTTCTTTCGGTAAAGCCAGGTCTGACGGGGCTCTGGCAGGTGAGTGGGCGCCAGAATGTCTCCTACACGGAGCGCGTTAAGCTGGACATGTACTACATTGACCATCGCTCCATTGGTATGGACATCCAGATCTTGCTAAAAACCGTCGTCAGTGTGCTGAAACGCCAGGGAGCGTACTAGGCCATGAACCGCCTGGTTCGCAATGTCTTGCTGTTATTGCTCTTAGCCGTTCCCTGCCTGGCCCTGCTTCCACGGCTCAACTCACCCACACCGCTCTCCGAAAGTGGGCTGGATCAGCTCCTGGCATCGCGCTACACTGCCGCAACAAATCGCCTCGGAACTCCCCTGATTCGGCCTTTAGAAGCCGCTCGGCTCGTTTCGTATGGCGATGGTGCTCTCCCCGATCTCCGGCACGGCATTCTCTATACGGGCCTCGCTTCAGTGAGCATGAAGGTGCTCAAAGAAACAAAGGGGGGACAAGGCCAGCGGGCAACGACACTTCTCGGGATCATACTTTTGCTCAGTGGCGGACTCACCACTCTCTGGCTTTCCTCCCGCTGTTTCCCCAGACGAAATGCACGTTGGGCGGCTCTCTTTTTTGTGTGGAGTGGTGGGGCGATTCTGGCAACGATTACCCCCGGCCCCGGATTACTCCTCGCAATTCTTGGCGCACTGCTCTGCGCGGCACTCTTACCTCTGGATGTGAGTGCTTCGGACAAACGGGCATCTGTCGGGCAGGCACTTGCCGCCGGTGCTCTCTGGGGGCTGCTGTTCCTGACGATCTACTCAGGGCTCCTGCTCCTGCCGTTTCTAATCTGGCACGTCTGGAGCGTCACGCGCCGTGATCCCCGCGCGATCGCGGTCTTCCTGCTAGCGGCGGGGATCTTTGCCGTCCCTCAGCTTGCCCGCGCCTATAAAGTCACCAAGAATCCTCTCTACCATAGCCGGTGGATCGAGCTGGCCATGCGGACGGACTCCTACCCTGGAACGACACTTTATCACTCGGGGTCACTTCCTAAGGCGATCATGAACTATCTTCCCAACGGGGGCGTTTCCGAAGTTGCCAGCAAGTCCAGCCGAACGCTCATCGAAGTATTGTCCCGTGCGATCTCCACGCTTGGGCTTGGCTTGATCCTCTTTATCGCCTCTAGCCTGATACGCTTTGCGGACCACCGTCTCAATCAGCTCCGTCGCCTGCTGTTTATGATCATGCCGCTCCACCTGGCGGCGCTGAGTTTGTTCTTTTCTGCCGAGGAGTGTGTCAGTGTCTTACTGTTCTATGCGCCGCTAGTGATGACACTGGGCGCAGGCTTCTTGGAGACAGTCGTTCATGCGCGCCGTCTTCCCCGGCTTCATGCACGTGGAGTCCTATTGTTCTGGATTGTCGCCTGCTGCGTCTCCGGAGTGAGCCAGCTTCTGGCCCTGCGCACCGCCCCCGCGCCTGCACGCCTCTACGCCTTTCTCGGGCCAAGTGGGGCAAACTTGGAGCGCGTCCAGAACAATACCGATGGCGTTTTAGCGGCGGATGATCCGTTCACCATGGCGCACTATGCCAATGTCCCGGTCACGTTTCTGCCCGCTAGCGCAACGGATTTCCAGGAGCTAGAAGGACGGCTCAATAAACAGATTGTCGCTTTTGGGGTGACTCCAGCTCTGCGCTGGGATCGTCCTGAAGATGCGGCCATTGCACCGTGGGCGGAGACCTACCGACGTGTCATTGGGCTATTCTCTATTTCGGAGCTTCTTCCCCCTGCGGAGCGGGATATGCTCAGCAACCGTATCTTTTATCCCGAGTCCATTCGGTCCTCCATCCGGACGTTTCAGGTAACCCCCGTCCGAGAGCCGAGCAGCCGCGGCGACTACTCGGCGATCTTCTGGGACCTGATGTACCTGAGATCCTAGCGCGATGCGAGAAGGCGCTGGGCCATTGTCAGGCAGGCAATAGACTTCATGTCCTGAATCCGGCCGTCGCCAATCGCGGCAAGCGCGTCGTCTAAGCTCAAGGGAACCGTCTCGACAAACTCATCGTGGTCGGTGTGTGCATCAGGACACGGCGTGAGATCCTCGGCGAGATAGCCCCAGATCTTTTCGGTGCAGTAGCCCGGAGCCACATAGGCCTCGTAGAGTGGGATGAGCGTTCCTGGCGTGAAGCCAATTTCTTCGCCAAGCTCACGTGCCGCGGCCACGGCGGGGTCTTCGTCGTCCTCAATTCCCCCAGCGGGCACTTCGAGCAAAAGTCCATTGGTGGGAAGGCGAAACTGACGAACCAGCAAGACATTGCCATTGGCATCCAAAGGCACGACGGCGATGGCACCACTGTGCTCGACAATCTCCCGCTTGCCACTCTTGCCATTGGGCAACGTCACAGTGTCCACACGAAGTCTTACGACACGCCCTTCATACTTCCGCTCACTCGCGGTTACGGTCTCGGTTAAGTTCATTGATTTGTCTCCAAAAAGGTTGGGTTGAGGAGCCACTCGGGGATAGTCACCGGCTCCAGAGAACGATCCAGCTCGCCTGAAAGCAAGCGGTCAGGGAGCTCGCGCTCCGCAAGCGCGAGGGCTTCTTCTAGAGCAGTCTCAGGCACTTCTTCTTCGCCCTCAAACACACTGTACTCCATCAGCAAGCGAGCCCCAAAGTCATCCACGAGAAAGACTGCCCAGGGGAGATCGTCTTCTACACCACTGGCATCCCAGACTGTGGCGGTATAGCCGGAAGTCCCCACGTAGGCAAGGCTACACTCCACTTCCTCGATGTCAAACTCGCTTCCCAGGGGCAGAACGGTCGGCCAGTCGAGTGTGGCAGGTGTCTCATCAGGCACTTCTATCTCGTTCCAGGACGCGAGAAGAACGTGCTCAAACCAGCGGTGTCGGCTCTCCAAGGCCGCGAACTCAGGATCATCTGGGGTATATAACATGGTTCTACTCTATCACAATCAAGTTATTGTATCAAATACAACCACAAGCCGCGGCGACTTGAAAAAAGACCGGATCCTGCGCGACATTACGCCCCATACTCGTCACCGAAATACCGTGCTCCACGAGGAGAGACAGGCCAGGCTCTGGGTCGGCAAGCTGGAAGTCAATTTCTAGGTTAGAGGGTAAGGGGAGATTTTTGGGCCAGCCTGCGGTTACCCGCCCTCCCACAAGGCCGAGCACAGTCCGACTATGATGCGAGACTCCTTGGTGCCGCGGGCGTGGGTCGGCCTCGGAGGCGCGGAGGCAACAGATCGCCTCCCCCCCGAGCGCTTTGGTCACTTGGAGCACCCACGCTTGCTCGATCCCGGAGAAACCGAAGCGCGTTCCCGTCCCCGCATTCCCCGGCCCCGGTGCGACAATGATCAAGTCCGCGTGCTCTAGGTGCCGTGCCACTAAAAGTGCGGAGGGTAGTGTCACACACTCATGATCGCCGCCAAATGCCTGCCCACAGGTCAGGGTGGTGTCTAGTAATCTTGCATCCTGAAGCTGGCGGACGAGCCGTGAAAATCCCAGGGGAAGCGCGGCCGAGTCGGTCATGATATAGGCAACGCGACAGTTGGGATTTGTTGCCTTTGCCGCTGCTGCTACGGGTGCGAGCTGGCTATGGAGCAGACAGGCCACCACGCGGACGCCGTCCAGTGTCTCCGGGAGAGGCGCTTGCAGAGCTTGCTCCGTCGCCATTACCGCGTGCTGGAGGGGAGTGTAGCGTAGCTTGATAATGTGCCCGAGCTTCGCACTTTCGGGGAGCGCTGGGCCGGACATCACAAAGTCAACTCCCCCGGTTCCCAGAGAAAGCGCTGTTGCAGTCACATTGAGGACAATGGCATCTCCCACACCCAGAGGGCCGGTGAGCGTTGGGTAGGCAACAAACGGGCGCTGGTGTGTCTCACCGGCCACTTGGGCTACGCCCCAGAGAGCTTGCGAGTTGGCGCGTGTAATCGCCACGATGGTGGCAGGAAGGGCATCCAGTCGTGGCATCTAGCGCAGTGCGGACTGCTCACCGAGACGCTCGGCAAGATCTGGCCCTAGAACGACCACGATATCGGGCTTGGCCTCTTTCAGGGTTCCCGTCGTATCCACCCCTGTGTCTTTTTGAACCAAACCGCCTCCCAAGAGCCTAGCCACCGCATCGGCACGCGATCTATTGGTAGCTTTCGCAAATAAAATCGTGGTGGAAGTCACCTTCGCCATCGGCTCGCTCACGTAGTTGGCATCGAAGTCGCCACGATCTCGTAGTATCTCCGCGGCACGACGGGCCGCTCCCGAGATATCGGTAGCATTGTGCACGGCAACCGTCGTGACCCGATTGGCCGCACGCTGATCGCCTTTCACAAGCCACTGAACCAGTGCCTCTGTCTTACGCCGATCGGGAATGAAGAAGTAGGGCCTTACTTTCTCAAACTCCCCCGAGAGAGTCGCGGAGGCAACTTGATCGGGCTTGGCACTCCGAAAGATCGAGGCAATCGCCAAAAGCTGGTCGTGGCTAAGGTTGGTATCGAACTGTTTGAACGCGGTATTGACAATCTTGTCCGCTCGATAGAACTGTTTTGTCCCGGAAGCGATCATCGCACGGATCATGTTCTGCTGGCGTGCCATGCGGCGCGTGTCGCCATTTTCAAGGCATTTATTGAGCGCGGCGATCTCGGCGGCGGGCTTGAGACGGAACGTCGTGCGGCCTGTTGCAATCGGGGAGCCATCTGGGTTGCGCTGATAGATATCCACTTCACGGTAGCGACAGTAGCCAATGGCATCATTGGCATTGGCAATATGAATCGCTCCTTTGGGAAGCTTGACATGCAGGCCCGCTTTGTTGTCGTGGTACTCAAACGCATCAATGGTCTCAACATTGACACCACCTAGCTCTTCCACCAGATTACCGACAGCATCCGGCTTAATGGCAAGATAGTAGTCAGGTTGTACCCCTGTGATTTCTTCAACCGCATTGCAGAGAAGCTTTGGTCCCGCGATTCTGGGGTAGGTATCTTCCCGGATGGTTGCATTGATCTTGCCCGTCTTACCTGCCACACGAATGCGCGTATCGCGAGGAATCGAGAGTGCCGTTGCACGCTGATTTTTAAAGTTCAGCGTCAGGAGCATGATAGAGTCCGCGCGGCTTGACTTCCCGGTGTAGCGCTGGTAGTTCTTGTCGTACTCGTAGTCTTTACCGATTAAGAGGACGGTGATCTGATCTTGCTGGTTTTTAGGGAAAAACTTTTTTGGGTTGGAAATAATCCCAATTGTATTGGTGCCCGCGATCCCAATGATGCTCTTTCCCGCCAAAATAGCCGCCACAATCAACCCGCTGAGAACCACAAAACCAAAAAGTTTCCGTAAGGGATTCACGCGTTTCTTGCGGCGACGGGGACGGCGACCCGCAGGCTGAGAAGGCACCGACGTCGGTGCACTAGTACGGCGGGCGGGAGGAGGGGGAGATGATCGTCCATTCACAGGTCGTTTTCCAGTCACTAAACAGAATTATATCCTAAATTGGTTCCCAAGTTTAGGGCATGAGGTAAACTCTTTCTCGTGATCTCTGAACGCCTCTTGGTCTCTGACCGAATTTCTCGTCTTATCCCCTACCAGCCCGGCAAGCCCATTGACGAAGTCAAGCGTGAGCTAGGCATCATGGGAGAGGTGATTAAGCTCGCCTCCAACGAAAACCCTCTTGGGCCCTCTCCGAAGGGAATCGCCGCGCTGCAAGCCATTCTGCCGACACTGGCTCTCTATCCAGATGGTGCCTGTCATGCACTCCGACAAGCCGTCTCTGAGAAGCTAGCCGTCTCTCCAGATTCTCTGATCTTTGGCAATGGCAGTGATGAGGTCATCCACATGCTGGGCCTCTCGCTTCTCGAAGAGGGCGATGAGATCGTGGTGGGCGATCCGACCTTTGTTCTCTACGAAGCCGCCGCGACTCTGGCGGGAGCCAAAACCGTAAAAGTGCCTCTGACTCCTCTTGAGATGAAGCACGACGTTGCGGCGATGGCCGCTGCCATCACTCCCAAGACGCGCTTGGTCTTTGTTGCCAATCCCCACAACCCCACAGGCTCCGTGATCTCCCGAGCCGATGTCGAGACACTGCTCGCCGCCTTGCCTCCTCGTGCGTTTCTCGTTTTGGATGAGGCCTATATCGAGTATGTGGAAGACGATCCCGAGTTCCCAAGATCTACGGAGTGGATCAAAGCGGGTGCACCGGTGATCGGTCTGCGGACGTTCTCCAAGCTCTACGGCCTTGCGGGTTTCCGCGTGGGCTACGGCGTGGCCGCTCCCGAGGTGATTTGCCTGCTCAACCAGCCCCGCTCGCCGTTTAATGTCAATCTCGCGGGGCAAGTCGCCGCCGCTGCCGCGCTCTATGACGACGACTTTATCGCGCAGAGCCGCAAGAACAACGATGATGGCATCGCGCAGCTTATCGCGGGGTTTGAGAAACTGGGCCTGAGCTGGGTGCCCACACGCGCCAACTTTATCGTGGTGAATACCGGCAAGCCCGCCAAAGCGATGTTCGATGCGCTCCTGAAGCGGGGAATTATCGTCCGGGCCTTTCCCAAAGACCTGCCGACCCACCTGCGCGTCACCATTGGCACCCCCGAGCAAAACGCGCGATTTTTGGAGGCACTTGAAGCGTGCCTGACCTAGAGCGCCCCTACCGGCTGGCCGCGCGGGATGGTCAGGCCGAGCCAACCGTGGTCACGATTGGGCAGCTACGTATTGGGGAAGGTTGCCCCGTTGTGGTGATGGCGGGACCGTGTACCGTCGAGAGTCGAGACCAGACCCTCACCACGGCTCAGTGGATCAAAGCCCAAGGCGCGACCGTACTTCGTGGGGGAGCCTACAAACCCAGCACGTCACCGTATGGCTTTCAGGGCTTGGGAGCCGAAGGCTTGGAGATTCTCGCGGAGGCAAGAGCCGTGACAGGTCTGCCGATTATTACCGAAGTGATGGATCCGCGCAGTGTCGAGCTGGTCTGCCGCTACGCCGATATCTTGCAGATTGGGACACGTAGCATGCAAAACTACGATCTCCTGCGCGAGGTAGGAAAAACAAAGACGCCGGTCTGCCTCAAGCGCGGAATGTCCGCGACGCTCACCGAGTGGCTCCAAGCGGCGGAGTATATTCTTCTGGGCGGCAACCCCAACGTGATCTTATGCGAGCGCGGCATTCGGACGTTTGAAACCTACACGCGCAACACGCTCGACCTGGCCGCCGTCCCGGCGCTGAGAGAGCTTACCCATCTCCCAATTATCGTGGATCCCTCGCAGGGCACAGGCCGCGCCTCACTGGTGGCCGCGCTTAGCAAAGGCGCAGTCGCCGTTGGTGCCGATGGGCTCTTGATCGAAGTGCATCCCGACCCCAAGAACGCGCTCAAAGATGCGCTCCAGCAAGTAACACCTGAGGAGTTCGCCGCGCTAATGCACGGCCTTCGCCCCATCGCCGATGCCATCAATCGAGGAGTCGCATGAAACGCTTTATCGGACTTCTGGTCGCTCTTGTGATTTGCGCCGTGATCACGCTCCTGAGCCTGACCATGGCGACCTCCGCTGCTACTATTGGAGTGGAGGGTAGCTACGACATGGCGCCTGCCCAGACCCAGCAGTTTCTCGGAGCCGCCGCGCAAAAGCTAGGCGGGAAGCCGAGCGAGCCAGGCAGCTACACGATCCCCGTGCTTCCTTGGTCAACCGTCACCGTAAAGGCCACGGTGACGCCGCAAGCCGAGGGTAGCCGGGTGACATTCTACGGCCACGCCACCAAGCTCAAAGAGCTTAAACAGCTCCTCGACCAGCAGCTCCCTCCGCTAAAATAGTACTCTCAAACGCCTCTGGCTTTCGCGCCTGACTGGTCTGTCGGCGTAGCTCCCCTACTTCTGCTCTGAGTGTGGCAAGCTCGCTGGCCTGCGTTCGTAGGAGCGCTAACACTTCCTCAAGCTGACTCTCCGTCGTCCGACGGAGAGTTTTTTCTTTGGCCGTCCCACGCCTTGCCAGCTCTTGGCGAATCTGCTCGCTGGGCATCCCAGACTTCTTCCACGCAACCAACTTAATGAGTTGCTCCTGAGTGCTTTCTGGGTAGCGGCGCCGTTTCCCCTGGCCCTCGGCGGGCAAAAACGCCTCAAACTCGTCCCGCCACACTCGAAGCGTGCTCTCAGGAAGCTCGCATTGTCTTGCGATTTCGCGCATTGTCATGATGTGATTATACAGTTATTTTGCGATAATGCGCAACAATACCATAAACCCATTTTGTGTCCTTAAATTAATATTTACGGACACAAGACAACTACGCTAAAATAGGTAACGAATGGTTTACGACTTTGCAATTGTGGGCGGTGGGATTGTCGGACTGGCGACCCTGCACGAGCTCACCCAAAAACTCCCCCAAGCACAGCTGCTGCTGATCGAAAAAGAGGAGCGCTGGGCCGCGCACCAGACAGGGCACAACAGCGGGGTGATTCACTCCGGAATCTACTACAAGCCAGGGAGCGCCAAAGCCCGCCTCGCCGTTGCGGGGGCACGGAGCATGACCACGTTCTGCCAGACGCATGGCATTGCCCATGACATCTGCGGGAAAGTGATTGTCGCCACCGATCCCAGCGAGCTTTCCCGATTGGACTCCCTGGCAGAACGAGCAAAGGTCAATGGGATTGTCGCGCATCGCCTCATGCCCGAGCAGCTTCAGGAGCACGAGCCCCATGTCCGAGGAGTCGCTGGGATTTTTGTTCCTAGCACGGGCATCATTGACTACATAGAAGTAGCACAGAAACTCGCTCAGCTCAGCAATGAGCACGGGGCACAGTTATGCCTGAATACAAAGCTCCTGGGAGTAATCCACAAGCCCGATAGTGTGACCCTGCAAACCACGCAAGGAGACTTTACGACGCGCTTTCTCATCAACTGCGGTGGGCTCTACAGCGACCGGATCGCAGCTCTCTCCGGAGCCACTTCCCACGCCAAGATCGTTCCCTTTCGCGGCGAGTACTTTGAGCTGATCCCCGAGAAACGCTCGCTCGTCAAGGGCCTCATCTACCCGGTGCCCAACCCAAGCTTTCCGTTTCTGGGTGTACACTTCACCCGCATGACCGATGGCAGTGTCCATGCAGGGCCCAATGCCGTCTTGGCACTAGCACGCGAAGGCTACCGAAAGTCTGATCTGAACCTCGGAGAGCTGCGCGAAATGCTTACCTACCCCGCTCTCTGGAAGCTTGCAGTAAAGCACGGAGGGGAAGGGGCGAAAGAAATTCTGCGCTCACTGAGCAAGACACTCTTTGTCCGCTCGATGCAAGCCCTAATACCAGAGATTCAGGCAGAGGATGTCACTCCCGCGGGCGCGGGAGTTCGTGCGCAGGCACTAAAAAACACCGGTGAGCTGGTAGACGACTTCTTATTGGTGCGGGGGGAGAGGCAGCTTCATGTCTGCAACGCCCCCTCTCCCGCCGCCACCGCGTCCTTGGAAATCGCCAAAGAGATTGTTCAGAATCTTGGCTAGGACTACTTACCGCCGAGGAGTCCCTTGGCGGCATCGCCTGCGCCTTTGAGCGCATCACCCGCACCTTTGACGGCGCTTCCGGCTCTCTCCATGCCCCCCTTGACGGCCTCCGCACCGGCTTTTGCCTTCTCGGCTCCCGCCTTGGCAGCATCTGCGGCTCCCTTGGCCTTCTCCCCTAGCTCACCGGGGAGCTTGGATGCTGCTTCGCCCGCTTTATCGGCAAGCGCACTGGCTTTTTCGGCTCCGGCTTTGGCTTTCTCCGCACCCTCTTTTACCGTCTCCGTAATGCCCTTGTCTCCCTCCATCTTGGGAGCCTCAGGTTTGGGTGTTGCGGCCTTTTTATCGGAGGGCTCAGCCGTAGGCTTGGGGGCGTCTGCAGCAGGCTGTTCGGGTTTGCTTGCGGGAACCTCGGCTTTAGGTGTGGTTTCCTGTGGCTTTGCGGCATCCGCAGAAACCGGAGCGGGAGCGGACTCTTCCGCCGGTTTGTTGTCGCAGCCCACGGCCAGTGCGCCGAGAACCATCATGCCCGCAAGCAGGGCGAGCCATCGTCGTGTTTCCAATTTTCTCTCCTTGAGTCGAAATCAGACTATTTTACCGATCGTGCATTGACGATCGTGCCAGAATAGGGGATAATTTTTTTAGGATTTTTCAAGGGAGACTTTTCATGACCCAAAATCGGACTCGCGGTGGGATCTTACTGGCACTGACCGTGCTGGCGACAGGACTTGCCGTTATCGGCCCGCGGGCACGCGCAAACACCAAAGCGGCTACTCCGCAGTTTCTGCGCGATGTCGCGCCTATCTTAGATAAAAAGGGCTGCTCGGTTGCGGCCTGCCACGGAAAGTTTGGGGGACGCGGGGGGCTCCAGCTCTCCCTCCTCACGCTCACGCCTTCCGATGACTTTGAGCCAATCGTGCGCGGCGGTCGTGGTCGGCGCGTGAACCTGTTGGAGCCAGAGAAAAGCCTGCTTCTGATGAAGGCTACCAACAAGACTGCTCACACAGGCGGTGAGCGCTTCTCCGAAAAATCTCCCGAGTACAAGACCATCCGGGACTGGATCGCCGCCGGAGCGCCGTTTGATGAGGCCGTGGATGCGACTCTGAGCAAGCTGACGGTGACGCCCGCGCAGATCACGCTTAGCAAAGTCGGGCAGCGGGTGCCGCTCAAAGTCGTGGCGAGCTTCTCCGATGGCACCAGCCGCGATGTGACTGCACAAGCCAACTACGAGACAAGTGATCCCGCCGTGGTAACCGTGGACGAAAAAGGCACCATGACTGGCAAGCGCTGGGGCGGAGCCGCCGTTGTCGTGCGCTATCTCGGAACCGTCCACGCCGCCTCTCTGACGTTGCCACGCGAAGACAAAGCCCCCTACCCGAAGCTCGCGCCAGGAAATCTGATAGATGAGCTGGTCTATGCGAACTTAAAGCGCCTCAATGTCCAGCCGTCGCGCCTCACCAACGACTCCGAGTTCCTACGCCGTGTCTCGCTCGATGTCCGTGGAATCCTTCCCTCCGCCGACGAGTTCACCGCCTTTATCGCCGACAAGGCTCCCGATAAGCGCACCAAGATCATTGATGCGTATTTAGACTCCCCCGAGTTTGTGGACATGCGCGTTCTGCGGCTTGGCGATATGCTGCGCGTGCACCCGCGAAATCTCGGCAACAATATCAGCGGAGAGCGAAGCGCGGCACTCTTCACCGAGTGGCTCAAGGACTCTGTCGCGCAAAACACCCCCTACGACCAGTTTGTCAAGCAGCTTCTGATGGCGCGTGGCTCCAGCTATACCAACGGCCCGACCAACTTCTATAAGATTGACCGCAACCCCGATGAGCGTATGGAGACCACAGCCCAGGCATTTCTCGGCCAGCGGATGGCCTGTGCACGCTGCCATAAACATCCCTTTGATAAGTGGACCACCGACGACTACTGGAACTTCGCCGCGTTTATGGGGCGTGTCGGGACACGCAACGGCAACCTCGATGGTGAGTCGGAGATCTACTACAATCCCAACGGTCGTGTCAATAACCAGAGCGTCACCGGCAAGAACCGGGGAAAAGATGCCCCTCCAACCCTCCTAGGAACGGGCGCCGCTTTAGACACCAGCAGTATGCGCTCCAGCCGTAGCAACACGAATAATGGCCCGGACCTAGTAGGCGTTCTGGCAGACTGGGTCACGAGCAATGACAATCCCTACTTTGCCAAAGCAACCGTGAATCGTGTCTGGAGCCACTATCTGGGCCGTGGTGTCGTGCACCCTGTAGACGACATGCGGGCCACGACTCCTTCCTCCGTTCCTGGCCTGCTGGAGGCCCTCGCCAAAGACTTCACCGACCATAAGTACGACCTGAAGCACACGATCCGTACGATCCTGAGCTCCAAGACCTACCAAACCTCCAGCGAGGTGAATGCCACCAACGCGCTCGACAACCAGTTCTTCAGCCACTTCTACCCGCGCCCCATGCTCGGCCAGGTGCTTCTGGACAACCTGAACTTGGCAACAGGCAGCACGGAGCGCTTCGGCGACTTCCCCACCGATACGCGTGCCACACAGCTCTCCCTGCCCAGCGGCTCGTTCTTCATGGACTGCTTTGGCCGCTCCCAGCGCGAGTTCCTCGCCGAGCTTGAGCCCAAGAACGAGCCGACCTTGGTGCAGGTGCTCCATGTCTTAAACTCGCCCTACGTGGACCAGAAAGTTCGCGCTGGCAACGGAACCGTGGCCACACTCCTCCGTGATAAAACGCTCGCCAACGACGCGCTGATCAAGCAGCTCTACCTACGCACCCTCAGCCGTCTCCCCGATGCCAAAGAGCTCGCCGCCGCCCTTGCCCACCTCACCACCAGCCCCAAGCGCGACGAAGCCGTGCAAGATCTCATGTGGGCCCTGATCTCCTCTCGAGAGTTCTACTTCGTGAGCTAAATATCTATGTCAGCGACAACTTTCTCACTGGATAGGATGGTCAGCGCTGTGGAAAAAGTAAAGGCGCGACTCTTGCGTGCCGCAGAGGCACTCGATAATGCCGGTCTCGCCTACGCCGTTGTCGGGGGGAACGCCGTCGCCTCCTGGGTCTCTTCCGTAGACGAAGCCGCGGTTCGCAAAATACGCAAGATGTGAACATGCTACTTCGGCGCGGCGATCTGGAAAAGGCCAAAGTGGCGCTGGAGGCAGTTGGTTTTATCTTTCGACACGTCCGCGGCATTGATATGTTCCTCGATGGCCCCGATGCCAAAGCCCGCGACGCGGTGCACATTGTCTTTGCCAATGAGCGAGTCGTTGACACGGATATCCTGCCACACCCCGACGTATCCGAATCTGTCCGAGCCGACCGATTTCAGGTGCTCTCGCTCGAAGCATTGGTGCAGATCAAGCTCACGGCCTACCGCGACAAAGACCGGGTGCATTTGCGTGACTTGATTGAAGTGGGACTGATTGACGAAACTTGGCCGACAAAGTACCCACCGGAGCTTGCCGCGCGCCTGCAACTGCTCTTAGACGATCCCCATGGATAAACAATGATACCAGAACTTGTCTGGGGAGACATTTGTGAGGAGCCTGTTGAGGTGATCGTGAACGCCTGGAATCGCAATATCATCCCGTGGTGGCTGCTCTTGCCGCAAGGTGTCTCGGGGGCGATCAAGAAGCATGCGGGCTTTGGGCCGTTTCAAGAGCTGGCACGTTTCGGGCCGATGCCGCTGGGAAGTGCGCGTCTCACCACGGCGGGACGGCTTCCCCATAAAGGCATTATTCATGTCACCGGGATCAGCATGCTCTGGCAAGCGTCGGAGTTCTCAATCCGTGAGTCGGTGAAGAGTGCGATGCAGATTGTGGAAGAGAAGAAGTTCGGGTCAGTGGCGTTTCCCGTGATCGGGGCGGGTTCAGGCAGCTTTAACACAGAGCGTGCACTGCAGATCATGCTCGCGACGCTGGAAGATATCTCGACAACGGCCACAGTTCGCATCGTGCGCTACAAAAAATAAAAACCGGGGCAGAGTCTCTGCCCCGGTTCTTACAGCAGCTTAGTTGCCGCCGTCTTTCTTCTTTTTCTTCGCGCCGCCTGCCGCAGCCTTCTTCATCTCCTCGAACTTCTTCTTTTGCTCGGGAGTCAGCACGTCCTCGACGGACTTCATGAGGTTCTTGGTGAGCTCCATCATCTTAGTGCGCTTTTCTTTAGGCTCGGTGACATCTGCCAGCTTCTTGCGCTCGTCGGTCATGGTCTTGAACGCGGGCTTCAGTTTGTCCATCTGCTCCGTTGTAAGGCCAAGCTCTTTCTCAAGAGCCTTGGGGTTCATTCCCCCGCCCCGCCGCTGGCCCTTACCACCCTCTTGGCCCGGTTTGGCATCGCCACCCTTACCTGGTTTGGTGTCCTGAGCGAAAGCAGATGTCGCGACAAGCGCCAGTGCAGTGGCAAAGAGCATCGAAAAACGGTTAAGTTTCATTTTTTGGTTCCTTTCGAAGCACCTTAGTGCGTTCTGCCCTCTCAGACGCAAGGCTTTAGAGAAGGTTCAAACACGCGATTGTGAAAAATTTGGTAGAATGCTGCCTATGGCCACACGGCAACAACGTAGCATCAAATCCAAGTCTCGCTCCCGCACCGCGCCTTTCTGGCTCCTCTTCGTGATTCTCATGATTGGTTTAGTCTTTTATTTCGGCTTTATCAAGGTTGACTGAGCCGCACGTGCCGAATGGTCTCTCCGTCTCCTCCACTGAAGCTATAAGTCAGGTGCACCGAGCCATCCGATGCCTGCAGTAGCGACGGATACGACTTGCTTGCTTTCTCGCCCTCATCAACGTGCATCGTGCCAATCCAGTGCTTACCTTCGTCTTCCGAGTACGAGAGCGCAAGCTGGTGGCGCCCGTCTTCGGTGTCGTTGTAGCACAGAAGCCAGCGCCCATCGCGCAGCTTAAGGACATCTACGCTCGAGCCGGGATTGAGGAGCTGGTTGTGGGTGGCGACCGTCCAAGTCAGCCCATTGTCCCTCGACTCACTCACGAGCATCCGCTGTGGCGCGGGGCCGTTGTTGCGACAAAATGCCACGATCACACCATCTTTGCGCCGCACTAAGCTGGGCTGAACCGCTCCCGGCCCGATCAGCGGCTTGGAGCAGCTCCAAGTCTGCCCCGCATCTTCGGTGATGGCGACCAGCGAGAAGTTATAGCCATCGGAGTAGAGTGGCAGGAGCATTCGCTTGCCCTCAATCAGTGGCTTGCAGCGCCCCATCCAGCCCATCCGCCGCTTGAGCTTATTCTCCGCCATCGCCAGCAGCTCCCCGCGGTACTTCTCCAGCTCAGGATAGGTCGCCAGCACTTCTGGCAACTTGGCACGCACCTCGGCAGGAAACTCATCATCGCCTGGCTTGAGCGGCACGACTCCAGAATCGTCCCACTTCCCGATTTTTCGCCCCACTTTGTACTTGAGAAGCGTGCTCTCCCAGTTGTTATCCAGCTGCATCCCATAGAACAGCCAGAGCCGCCCGTCGCCATTGACGGCCAAGACGCAGTTTGTATCCGGAAAGCCCGGCGTGTCGGCCAGCACAAATGGCTTCGACCAGTTCCCTCCCTTGAGAGGCTTGGTCGCTCCCATAATCCGTACATCGTCGGCCTTGCGCTCGCCCGAGCCCATGTACCAGCAGACCAGAAGCTGGCCACGGGGAAACTCGACGATACTGCTGCTATGGCTATGCAGCTTGCCGAGGGGGAAGATCAGCTCAGAGGAATACAGCGTTGTCATGCTCGTATGTTCGTGCGAGGAGTTTAAAATTCCTCGCTGGAGGCGCTACGCGCCGAACGCCCTCCGGGCGGAGGAGTATTATCTTCATTTGTGGCTTCGAGGCTTGGCCACGTAGTTGCGTCTGTATGGTGCGTTTTCTGGTTCTTGATATAAGCAACCGCTCGGCTCATCATGCCCATTAGGATTTTACTTCGCTTCATACCCATAGAACGGGTGAGGCAGGCCATTTCTGATAAAACGACCGAAAAATTCTCTATCTGTCGAAATACGTTTTGGCCTGGAGGGCCTTCGGCGCGTAGCGCCTCCAGCGAGGAATTTTAAACTCCTCGCACGAATCTAACCGCATGGACGATCTCAAGGGCATTGCTGGCCCTCTCCCTCCCTTATTCGCACCAGGCACGACGGCGGAGCTGTGGCGCACGAAGCGTCGCCCGGAGCTGATGAAGCAGTTCACGGAGCTAATGTATGGCGAAGCGCCGCCTGCCGAAGCACCAAAGGTGACCGTGCTGAGCGAGAAGCCCATGGATGGGTTTCTGCTCCGCAACATTCGCCTTCACACCGGGATTCTTGGCCCTGTCTCGCTTCAGCTCACGCTGCCACTGAAGCAGTCCAAGCCCGCGACTACGTTTCTGGCGCTGAACTTCACGGGCAATGAGTCGCTGCACTCAGGCCCGACGGCGTGGAGCTTTGCGGAGGCGGCGAGGCGCGGGTTTGCGATTGCGACGGTCTGCTACGAGGAGCTGGCGGCGGATCGGAAAGAGTCGCCGCTCTATGAGTCCAAGTACCGGGCGGTCTCGCTGTGGGCGTGGGGTTTTTCGCGCCTGGTGGACTGGGCACTGACAGTTCCTGAGATCGATGGCAGAAAGCTCATCGCGCTGGGGCACTCGCGCCTTGGCAAAGCGACCCTCTTGGCTGGCGCACGCGACGAGCGCTTTGCGGCCGTGATCCCCCACCAGTCCGGCACGGGCGGTGCGGCCCCGAGTCGTGGGACGATTGGTGAATCGGTGCAGCGCATCAACACGGTCTTTCCGCACTGGTTCAACGATGCCTACAAAAAGTTCAACGAGCGCACGGGCGACCTACCCTTCGACCAGCACTGCCTGCTCGCCTGTGTCGCGCCCCGCCCGATTCTGCTCTCCAATGCGCAAGACGACACCTGGGCCAACTACGACGGTCAGTATGCACTATTAGATGCCGCACTGCCCGCCTGGAAGCTCCTCGGCGGCGACGAGACGCTTGTACGAAAATTTATGCGCCCCGGAAAGCACGCCATGCTCCCTGAGGATTGGACGGCTTTCCTGGCCTTTGCGGAGAAGCTCTAGGGGTTGATTCGCCTTAGCTCGCTCATCAGGAAGTCAATATTGGTGAACGGATCGCCTGAAGCTCGATGTCCTCGAAGTCGTCGTACGACATCGAGCCACTTTAGGTTCGGATCGGCCTGCGACCAGACATACGAGAGCCGCCCTGCATACAGCGACGCAGTCGCCTTGAGCTTCTCGGTGAGTGTACGGATTGTCGTGACACGCTCCCGCGCCTCAAAGCTCTTGCCAACGCCACTGAGGGCCAGCGCTTCGGCAAACGCCCGCCCCAGCTTGCCGAAATCCTTTTTATCACCCCACTCGATTCCATTCGGAGCCAGGATCTGATCCCACTTCGCGAACTTAATAAGCGCACGGACTCGGGCTTCAAGCCCCTGGCCCACGAGCGCTCGGCTTCTTCGAACCAAAACGAGTGCAAGAGAGCATTGCCCTGATCGAACCACTTTTGGGCCTCGGGGTTCTTGGTGGAGATGGGAAACGGGGTGTCGCCGATGCCTTTAATAACCCAGGGCCGGGTTCGCATGCCGGAGTCAAACGCCGATCCGTGGCTGGAGTGCCCCGGCGTATCATCGGCAAGGCAGATTGAGGAGGTCAGTAGGAGCAAGAAAACCAAGAGTTGACGCATTTGTCATTCTAATACATTCCCCAGCTTATAAATAGTTACTTTTCGGTCAGCGCCTTCTCGGCACGTCAAGGAGCGCGAGCACAAGCGCATCTTGCAAGGCACGCACCGATGAAGCTCCTCCTACGCGGTCGTAGTGGTTCATCAGAATGGAGAAGGCAAGCCGCTCGCCTGCCTTGGTCGTCACGTAGCCCGAGAGCGACGAGGCTCCAGTGAGTGTTCCGGTCTTGGCGCGGACGTTATTCTGCGCGGGCGTCTTCTTGAAGCGGTTCTTCAGTGTCCCATCCACGCCTCCAATGGGCATCGCCGCGCGGAAGTTGCTGTCCCCCGCCCGGTCTCGCAAGATTCCCATCAAGAGCTGCGCCGTGACCAAGTTCATGCGCGAGAGCCCAGAGCCGTCGGCTTGGTAAAAACCCGCCGTGGGAATGCTTCGAGACTTCAGCCACTCACGAACGACTTTCGCACCCTCCGCCGCTGAGCCTGTTTTCCCCTTGATCGCTCCCAGCGTCTTCAAAAAACACTCCCCAAAGAGGTTATCCGAGGGCTTCATAAAGTCTGCCGCGAGCTTGGAGAGCGGCGCGGAGCTGGAGACGGTGAGGGCAACTGCCTCTTTGGGGAGCTTCCCAGCTTCTAAAACGATCGTCTCCGGCACGGACACTCCTGCCCCGCGCAGTGCCTCCGCAAACCGAAGTGCCGTGAAGCGTGCAGGGTCCTCTATCGTGAGCGTCGTCCGTTTCGCATCCGCCTTGTCGCCGAGCTTACCCGTCACCACCACGATATTTTGCCCGCGCTTGCGGCTGACGGAGAGCGCTTGCTCCTTGCCGTCGGTGGTGACTGCCTTGTTCTCCACCGTGAAATAGGGTGTCGTCTCGATAAGCGGCGCTTCTCCCACCGCGCCCGGCTTGACGATCACCACCGCGACGTTTTCATCACAGCTCAGCCCTGAGACCTGCGCCGAGTAGTAAAACTCCTCGTCGTCCCACTGCCAGCCCTCGCCTAGTGCCTCCGCATCGAAGACCGTCGCGTCGTAGAGCAGCTTGCCCTTCAGCTCCGTGACACCCGCCGCTTTCACCGCTGCCGCAAGTTTTTGCAGCTGGGCAAAGTCCAGCGACGGATCGCCGCTTCCCTTCAGAATCAGATCATCGCCCACGGAGTAGACGCCCGTGGTGTAGACAAAATCCGGCCCCAACAGCGCCAGCGCCGCCGAGCACGTCACAATTTTCATGTTCGAGGCGGGCATCAGGGACTTTTCCGAGTTGCGCTCAAACAGCAGCTTGCCCGTCTCTAGCGAGACCACACGCATCCCGACAATCCCTGGTTTGAGCGTCGGGGCAGAAAGCGTCTTCTCCAGCCGGGCGGTAATCGGAGCCGGAGCTTGGGGCGCGGCGAGAGCGATGAGACAGAGAAGCGGAGTGAGCATTTCCTATTTTACCTTGTGTCCAGATTTGGCAGGTAAAATGCCAGCTATGAGCCAGACTGCCTTTCCTCGTCTCTTCTCGCCCTGGACCGTTCGCGGCGTCACGATAAAGAACCGCGTCGTGATCAGTGGGCACTTTGCGGGTTGGTGGGTGGATGGCGGGCTTCCCTCGGCGGCGTTTGAGAGCTATATCGAGGAGCGTGCCAAGGGCGGCGTGGGGCTCTTTGTGATTGGGGCAACCTCGCCCATGCCCGGCTCCGGGTGGATGCAGAATGTCTCCGACGAGATCATCCCGCGCTACGCCGCTTTGGCCGACGCCGGTCACCGGCATGGGATGAAAGTCTTTGCGCAGCTCTGCCATCCGGGATTTCATCCCCTGCCCGGAGTCCCGATCTTTGGCCCGATTCCCAGCACGCCCCCGACGGGGCCGCGTGGCAAGAGTGCGCCCCGGAAAGTGCCTAGTATTACAGAGCTTCAGGGGCTAATCGAAGCCCACGCGGCGGCAGCAGGGCGAGCGGCAGCGGGCAATGTGGACGGACTTGAGCTCCATGCACATGAGTCGTTTCTGCACTCGCAGATGCTCAACCCGATGTGGAACACGCGCACAGACGAGTACGGGGGCTTTGCAGGCGGCGAGCGTTTCTTACGAGAGACTCTGATCGCGATGCGGAAGGCAATTGGCGAGAGCCTGCCGCTGGGCGTGCGTGTCAAGCTCGACGACATGGAGCAACGCGGCAACACGCCCGAGGTCTACCGTGGCTTAGTACAGCGCTTGGAGGCCGACGGCCTCGTGGACTACGTGATTACAACGGGCGGCGATGCCCGTTTTCACCATGGCCCCACACCCCGCCCCGAGGGCGAGTGGCTCCCACTGGCCGCAGAACTGCGAAAAGTGACCAAGCTCCCGCTCTTGCACGCGGGGCGAATTGTCACCGCGCAGCAGGCCGAGGATGCGCTTGCGGCGGGCTGGCTCGATGCGGTCTGCATGACCAAGGCCCACATCTGCGACCCGCACCATGCCAAGAAAGCGCAGGAGGGCAGGCTCGACGATATCCGCTACTGCACCCGCTGTTTGCAGTCCTGCCACGGCGCGATGGATCGCATGACCTGCGTCTACAACCCACTCACCAGCCGCGAGGCGATTCCTGGCTGGTCGGAGCTGATCCCGGCGGAGCGAAAGAAGCGCGTCGTGGTGGTTGGCGCGGGGCCAGCTGGGATGGAAGCGGCGCTCACCGCGCACGCCCGCGGCCATGAGGTGATCGTGCTGGAGCGCAGTGCAGCAATCGGAGGTCAGGTGCTCCTCGCCGCCTCGTCGCCGCTCCGCAAGCCCTGGGCACGAATCGCCCAGTACTACCAGCGCCAGGCAAGCAAGCTGGATGTGCGCCTCAGCACCAACGCTACCCCCGAGAGTATCCTCGCCCTCCACCCAGACTGCGTGATTGTCGCCACTGGCTCAAAACCAAATAACCTGCCGGGAACTCTGACGGTCCAAGACGTCCTAGAAGGAGGTGCTCGTTACTCTCAGCGTATTGTCATTTTTGATAATGAGGGAACCAACCGAGCACTCACCGCCTGCGATTTCCTCTTGGCTCAAGGGAAAGAAGTTCACTTCGTCACGTCCCTTCCCCGCATTCAGGGAACGGGTGATTCAATGCTGTTGGATGAGTTTTTACAGCACTTCCGGAAGCAAAATGTCCAGTTCTACCCTGGATTTGACCTCGTTAGTATCATTTATGGTGTTGTCCTACGCAACGTCGATACCGCAGAGGAACTCGTGCTTGACGATATAGATCTAGCCGTTGTCGCAGTCGGCTCGACTCCTGACAATTCTTTAACCGATCTGCTCCGTGGAAAAGTGACGGAGCTCTACACGATTGGCGATGCGAATATCCCCCAGACGGTCGAGGCGGCAACCTACCAAGGGGCTCGTATTGGGCGGCGGGTATAATCCCTCCAATGATTCCCCTTGACGAGCTTCTCGCCTCTCCCGCCGACCGTATGCCCGCGATCCTGGCACGCTTTGCCTCAGACCGCGCCGCCATCGAGCGGCGCTACCCTAATGTGTACTCACCCCTTCGCTTCGAAAAACTCACGGACTATTTCGAGACTTGGCAAAATGCTCTCAATACACTGCCTTTCGACGAGTTCACGCGCCCAGATCGCCTCGACTGGCTCCTCTTTCGCAACCTCCTCACCCGTGAGATTGAGCGGCTCCAGCGGAGCAAGGCGGAGTTCGAGGAGATTTCCGAGCTCGTGCCCTTTGTCCTGCCCCTCACAGCGCTCGATGATGCCCGTCGTAACCACGAAGCCATCGATGCAGAAGCAGCAGCTGGGGTGCTTGATGTGGCCCTACAGTCGATTCCGTCGAAGCCAGAAGACCTAAAACAGACGCTTGGGCTGCGGGCGGCAAAGGCGACGGAGAGCGTTCTGGAGACTCTCAAAAACTGGTGGACCTTCTACGGCGGCTACGATCCCCTGGTTGGCTGGTGGTGCCGCGTGCCGTACGAGAAACTAGAGAAAGCTCTGGCAGAGTACGCTACCACTCTCAAGCCCTCGGATAGCGACGCCATTATCGGCGACCCCGTGGGGCGTGCGGCGCTGATCGCCGAGCTACGCGCGAGCTTTATTCCCTACACCCCGGAGGAGCTGATCGCCAAAGCCGACGCCGATCGTCAGTGGTGTCTGCAGGAGCTAGAGAGAGCGGCGCAGGAGCTAGGGCTTCCCAACGGACGGGCGGCGATTGAGGCGGCTAAGCAAGACCACTGCAAGCCCGGTGAGCAAGTGGCGCTGATCCGTGATCTCACTCGCGAGGCGATTGCCTTTGTGGAAGACAACGAGCTCTTGACCGTCCCTGAAATTGCCCGTGATGGCTGGCGGATGATCATGATGTCGCCCGAGATGCAGCGCGTCAACCCATTCTTTCTGGGCGGCGAGACGATCTGGGTTTCCTACCCCACGGACTCCATGGAGCACGACTTCAAGCAGATGAGCCAGCGGGGCAACAACAAGCACTTTGCTCGCGCCACGGTGCACCACGAGCTGATCCCTGGCCACTACATGCAGTCGTTCTTCCAGGAGCGCTACCGTCCCTACCGACGGCAGTTCTGGACCGCCTTCTGGGTGGAGGGCTGGACCCTGCACTGGGAGTTTCTCCTCTGGGAGCGCGGCTTCCCTCAGACGTCACTCCAAAAAATAGGGATGCTTTTCTGGCGGCTGCACCGCTGCGCCCGCGTGCTATTCTCCCTAAAATTCCACCTGGGTGAGTGGTCCCCGCAGCAGTGTATTGACTTATTGGTCGAGGAAGTGGGGCACGAGCCCAAGAACGCCGAGGCCGAAGTCCGCCGCAGCTTTGGCGGGAACTACGACCCGCTCTACCAGCTCGCCTATCTCATCGGCGGAATGCAGGTTCATGCCCTCCACACCGAGTGGCTGGAATCAGGCAAGACCGACCGGGCTTTCCATGATGCCTTCCTGCGCGAAAATCTCATGCCGATTCCCGCGCTCCGAGCGTTTCTCCTTAACCACTCTCTGGAAAAAGACACCGACTTGCTATGGCACTTCTAACTCTCCCCAACCCTCCTCGCCCTGAGGGAGGGTGGCCGGCGTGAGGAACGAACAAAGGCCGGGTGGGTCCGAGCCGCTCCCGCCAACGGTTAAGGCGCTGGGTTTTGTCAGCCTCCTCACGGATCTCTCCAGCGAGATGGTCTACCCGATCAATGGGACACTCCTGCGGATGCTGGGCGCTCCGGCATCGGTGATAGGGCTGATTGAGGGGCTAGCGGAGTCGACGGCCAGCGTCTTGAAGCTCTACTCTGGCACGCTCTCCGATAAGCTTGGGAAGCGTAAGCCACTTGCCCTCCTTGGCTACGGCCTCGCGGCGCTTTCCAAGCCCTTGATCGGCGCGGCGGGTATCTGGCCACAAATCCTCTTTGCACGCCTGCTGGATCGCACCGGCAAGGGACTTCGCGGCGCTCCCCGCGATGCTCTCATCGCCGATGTCTGCCCCAAAGAGCAGCGAGGCCGCGCCTTTGGCCTGCACCGGAGCCTCGACACCACAGGAGCCGTCCTCGGCCCGCTCGTCGGGTATTTCTTCCTACGCGCCAATCCCCACGGGCTGCGCAACCTCTACTGGCTCGCCTTCAGCCCCGCCCTCCTCGGCGTACTCCTTCTCTGGCTCGCCGTCAAAGAAAAGCCAAATACAACCAAACCTTCTTCGCTTGCCGTGCCCAGAGGGCGCCCAGGTCGCGAGCAGTCGAGCGGGGAGAGGAAAATTGGTGATCCCTTTCGCCGCTACCTACTTGCTGTCGGAATCTTTAGCCTCGTCAATTCTTCGGATCAGTTCCTGCTGATTCGTGCGCAAGAAGGGGCCGCGCTCACGCCGGAGCGTGTCTTGCTTCTCTATGCTCTCTTCAACTTGGTCGAGGCGCTTTTGGGCTACGGGGCGGGGAAGTTCTCTGACAAAGTGGGGCGACGGCCTTTGATTGTTGCAGGATGGCTGGTCTACGCACTGACCTACGCAGGCTTTGCGCTGCTTCCTAAGGGATCGGGCTTTGGCGCTGTGCTCGGGCTTTTTCTGCTCTACGGCCTCTATCAGACCCTGACGCAAGGGGCGCAAAAGGCTCTCGCTGCGGATATGGCAGATCCCAATCACCGAGGGGCTCAGCTCGGTTTATTTCACTTAGTGGTCGGGCTAGGAGCGCTCCCCGCCAGCCTACTCGCCGGACTCCTCTATGATCATCTCTCGACCGCCGCTCCATTCTGGCTCGGTGCCGCAGGGGCTGTCCTTGCGGCACTTTTCCTTCCCCGTAGTCGCTCTAAGACGGCTTGACAATCACGCTCAGGAAGCGCTTATTCGGTGACGAGACCTTGATCTGGCGGGCGGCGGGTGCGGTGCTTGTGTCCCACTGAAGGGTCACGATTGCCTCGCCACGTGGGTTGGTGGTGGTGCGGCTCGGTGTAGCGACTCCCCCCGTGACAGCAAGTGCAATTGCTTCGCCCCCGAGCCGATCTCCCTCACTGTTAGCAATGGTAATCGTCAGGGTCATGCCATCCGCGGTTAATATGGCTTGTGGGACAAACTCAGGCGTGTCGAGTTTGGGCGCTACTTTTGCGGGGTCTTTTGCGACTTCGACAGGGACACGCACGGACTGGCTCCCACGCCAGACAATCACGGCGCCTTTGCCAGCGCGCTGTGCCCGAAAGCTGCCTTCCTGATCGACAAAACCAATCCCGCCTGAAACGGTCCAGACAACGCCTGTGGGATCCACGCCAGCGGGCAGAGGGAAAGTGCACGTCTCCCCCACTGCCAGTACTCGCTCCGGGGCGGCAATTGTCAGCTCACCCAACGGCATCATCGGCGACTCCTCGGCAAAGACAAGCAGGCTATCGGCAACGGGGCGCTCGACGCCCTCTGAGGGTGAGTTGGCAACCGCGCCACGCACTGCACACGCCGATGAGCCCCCGCCATCCAGATTCACCGCCTCGACCGCGCCGAGCGCCAGCATAATTCCTGCCAGCTCAGTAAGAGACGCACCCCGCGAGAGCTTGGCCTGCCTGCCATCCACAGTTACAAAGAGCAGCTTACCATCCGCCGTGGCTCCGACCGCTGTCCGGGGATGGCGCGCCGTGGAAAAGCTCGCCCCAATCTTCTCATCCGCCAGGTTTAAGGCAAACTTCCCGCCCGCCAAGAGCCGTCCTGAGCCCGTCACTGCCTGCAAGATCTTCGCCGGATCCAGCGTCCGGTCCAGCGGCGTGGCTTTCAGTGAGATCGTCACCGCCTCCCCGGGTCTTGCCCAGGAGCTGAGCCAGTCGGTGGTGTCGCCTCCCGCAGAAAGCACTACCGTTCCGGGCTTGAGCGGCGTCAGACCGCCCACTCCCACCGACACCACTTTCCCCGTGAGCTCCGTTCCGAACTTCAGCGGAAGGCTCACTCCCTCCACCACCACCTCATAGCGCCCCTCCGTCTTGAGGGTTTTCTCCGCGAAGATCGGGGTGAAGAGCAGAAGCTCTTTGCCCTTGCCTGGCTTGCGGTTGAGGCCATGAAGCGTCTTTCCATTGACAGTGCCCTCAAACGAGAACCGAGGGAACTGCGCCGATCCATCGTCCATGAGCACAAATGCCGTGCGTGGCAAGCCGGGCTCCGTCACCAGCTCACCGTTTTCGACATGGAGCCCAATGGGGTTGCCCGCAAAGGGAAAGAAGCTCGCATTGATCCCCGCGACTGCCTTTCGCCGTGCCACGGTCTTGGAGGGAATCTCCCGCCCGAGGGTCGCATCGTTGGCCCAGACGGAGTCGCCTCCCAGCGCCGCTTCGACCCGCACGCCCTTCACTTTCGGGTCAATTCGCACGGTCGTGACCACTAATGGCCCGTCTTTGTCGCCCTCCGGGATAATCTCCTGCACCAGCTCCACCCCTGGCGCAAGCTGCCGCACCACGGTTTTCTTTTTGACTGTGGGAGCCGAGAGACAAAAAAGCGCCACCAAGGCGACGAGTGGGGTAAACATAGTGACCTCATTTTACCCGCGAATCGCAGGGTAGTTTGTGGATTTCCGGAATGCTGCTTAAGACGGGAGTTTAAGAGGGCTTCATGGTAAAATCATTAGGAGGATCAGACTTTGGCAAGTGATAAAGAGAACGAAATTTTGGGTGAGATGAACGAGGGCGACGAGGTTGTTGAAACTCCAACACTCGAAAAAATCGAGACCGTTTATGATGGAGACTCCATCTCGAAACTTGAGGGACTAGAAGCCGTTCGGCACCGTCCTGCGATGTACATTGGTGACACGGGCATTCCAGGAATGCACCACCTTTTTCGAGAGATCATTGACAACTCCATTGATGAAGTTTTAGCGGGACACTGTACCAAGATCACGGTGATTCTCCATAAAAACCGCACGATTAGCGTCGAGGATAACGGACGCGGTATTCCGGTGGGCATTAACTCCAAGTCCGGTAAGCCCGGAGTTGAGCTCGCTCTGACCGAGCTCCACGCGGGTGGAAAGTTCGGTGGTGGTGGGTATAAGACATCCGGTGGCCTTCACGGGGTCGGGGCGAGCTGTGTCAATGCCCTCTCGACCTGGATGGAGACCACTGTCAAGCAGAACGGCAAGATCCACAAGATTCGCTTTGCACGGGGCAAGGTCACCAAGAAGCTACACGTCGTTGGGGAGTGCGATCCTAGCGAGACGGGCACCACCCAGACGTGGCTTGCGGATGACACGATCTTCTCCAGTGCGCTAAACGAGGAAGGCCAGCTTGCCTACTCGGCGGACCGTCTCCGCGCCCGTATCCGCGAGCTGTCGTATCTCAACAAAGAAGTCGCGATCACGTTTATTGACGAGCTCCACGATGGCGAGCCGGAGGTCTACCACCATAAACGTGGTATCGCGGAGTACGTCGCCCATCTCAATGAGAACAAAGACCCGATGCACGCACGGGTGATCTACTTCTACCGAGAGCGCGAGTACCGTGAGGGCGAGACGGCGCAGATCGAGATTGCACTCCAGTACAACAAGGGCTACCAGGAGAATATCTACTCCTTTGTCAATAATATCAACACCCATGACGGTGGGACGCACCTCTCTGGTTTCCAGACCGCGCTAACCCGTGTGATCAACAACTACGCCCGCAAGGCCAACTACTTAAAAGAGAAAGACAACAACTTCTCTGGCGACGATGTGCGCGAGGGCCTGGTGGCGGTGATCTCGGTGCGTATCTCGAACCCACAGTTTGAAGGGCAGACGAAAAACAAGCTCGGTAACCCTGAGATTCAAGGCGTCACCAACTCCATTGTCGGTGAGGGGCTGGCGGAGTTCTTTGAGGAGAACCCCAATATCGCCAAGGCAGTGCTAGAGAAAGCTTCTCTGGCCCAGCGTGCTCGTGACGCGGCTCGAAAAGCGGCGGATCTCATCAAGCGACAGAGCGCCATGGACGGCGGGGGCTGGCCCGGCAAGCTCGCCGACTGCATGGAGAAAGACGCCAGCAAGTGTGAGCTCTATATTGTTGAGGGTGACTCGGCAGGCGGCTCTGCCAAGCAGGGCCGTGACCGACGGACACAGGCGGTCTTGCCGCTTCGAGGAAAGATCCTCTGTGTTGAGAAAGCCCGTATCGACCGTGCGCTCGACAACGACGGTATCAAGCAGCTCATCATGGCAATCGGGGCCGGAATCTCCCTCTCCACGTCGGCGGATGAAGAGAAAGACAAAGGCAATAACTTTGATCTGGCGAAGCTGCGCTACCACAAGATCATCATCATGGCCGACGCGGACGTGGACGGCGATCATATCCGGACACTGCTCCTCAACTTCTTCTACCGCTACATGAAGCCGCTGGTGGAGAGTGGGCATATCTATGTCGCACAGCCGCCGCTCTACTCAATCCGCGTGGGCAAAGACCAGAAAATCTACGCCCGCACGGAGGCAGACCGGGACCGTATCCTCAAAGAGATCAAAAAGCGCGACACCCATGTCACCCGCTTTAAAGGTCTGGGAGAGATGAACCCCGACGATCTGGCCGACACCACCATGAACCCAGCCAACCGAACCCTGGCACAGGTCACGGTCGAGGAGGCTGCGGAAGCCGATCAGATGTTCACGGTTTTGCTAGGCGATAAAGTGGAGCCACGGCGTGCCTTTATTGAAAAGTACGCCAAAGAGGTCAAGGATATTGACTTCGTCTAGCCGACGAAAGCATACTCTACGAGTCGCTGCGTCTCTCGCAGCGGCTCTTTTGCTTGTGGGGTGCCCTCACCAACCCTCTTCGGAAGTCACTGTGGCTGACGGGGTTGTCTTTCGCCAGGATAGAGTCGCCCTCACGCAGACCCTGACCGTGGATCGCAATCTTGCCACCGTTCGCCCGATGGTCGTTGCGGAGAACTTAGAGCCCTTGCGAAATAACATCGTCGGGGATGCCCACACGGTGCGGGACTGGGCTAGGAAATACGATGCCGTCGCCGGGGTCAATGGCGGCTTTTTTGGGGAGAGCTACGACTCACTCGGGCGGCGCAAGCAGCTTGTCCAGCTCTGCATCCTAGAGGGAAAGATCGTCGCCCCTGGAACGCCCGTTGGGGAGGCACTTCGCTCATCGGTGGGTTTCTCGGAGTCGGGTGAGGCGCAGTTTGCGTGGGCGGCAGGCACGGAGCTGTCGGGAGTGCGCCGCTACGAGAAGCCTGTCAAGACCAAGAACCCTCTGACCTGGCGTGTGCAGTCGGCGGTGGCGTGCGGCCCTCGGCTGATCCATAAAGAAAAAGTGGACATCGCAGATCGTGCCGAGAAGCTGGTCAGTGATGTCCGTGTGCCTCGTCTTGCCGTGGCATCGAACGGGCGCTTTCTGGTCTTCTGCCGTGCGGATGCCATGACCTATGGTGAGCTAGCGCGTTATCTCATGGGCTACTTTAAAAACACACTCCACAGCGCCCCTGAGGAAGCCATGTGCCTTGATGGTGGCCCCTCCGCGCAGATGACCTACCAAGAAAACGGTGGGCTCCAAGAAGTCGAGCCCACCGGTGTTCAAGTTCCTACCGCGATCTTATTAGTGCCTCGGCGCTAACCGCCGCCGGGCATCATGGGCATCGCAGGAGCCGTGTAGGGCACCTGCTTATAGCCAGCGGGCGGTGCAAAGAGGCTAGCGGGAAGAGGCGCTTCGGAGAGGGAGACTGTCTTGATGGACATGTTCAGCTTCTTTCCCATGATCTCTTGGTTCATGGTAGTCAGAAGCGGAATTCCCTTGATGGTTTTGAGCTTCTCGGTCATATCCTTCACGAAGGGCATACTCGCCATCCCACCTGGCATGTTTTGCTTTGCCATGCTGGGAGAGAGCGTGACTCCAGGAAACTCCGCGGTCCATAGCTCGGTTCGGGTGGTAAAAGAGGGAAGCTGGGGAGCTTCCCCTTTTTCTGCGCCACCTGCGCCTTGCTTCATTCCCAGCTTCATGGTCATGGTCATCACGTACTGTTTGGCCTGTTTCCCTTGAATCGTCTGGGTCTTGCCCGTCACTTTCACGTCCACACTGGCCTTGATATCCATCATCGCCATCATGGGATTAGCCATTTCGGCAGCCGCGTTTTTGGGAATAGCCTGGTAGGTTTTCTTTGCCGGGTTGAGCAAGAGAACACGCTCACCATCAAAGATCGTCACCCGGTCTCCCGACTCCGTGCGCGTTTTATTTCCCTTGTAGAACATCGTCACAGACGGCGGTGTGGGCGGCCCTCCTGCTCCCTGAACCCTCTTGCTGAGGTTCCCCTCCATGATGGTTTTCTGCACCAGTTTTAGGTCCGCGTGGGCGGCAGTGCTCAGAAGTGTCGCCGCAAAGATCGTGAAAGCCACTCTCTGCATTCTAACCTCCAAACCCACCCGGCAACTGTGGAGCCTTGTAGGGAACCTTCTTGAAGCCTGCGGGAGCGACAAAGAGGCTTGCGGGGAGCTCTGCTTCGCTCAGCTCGACAACCTCTGTCTTATTGCTAATAGGCTTGGAAAGATCCTGTCCTTGTGCTTCGGCAAAAGGACTCTTGATGGTGATCTTCATGTTGGTCAGGAGGGAGAAGCCCTTGATCTTGGCCATTGTCTCCATCATGCTCTTCATTCCTGGCATGTTGTTCATCATCTTCATCATGCCGCCCATCATGCCGCCTCCGATCCCTGGAATTTGAGGAGCCGCTGCGGTCGAGGTGGCAGGTAGCTTGATCTCTTCCGTGGTCCACTGCTCGCCTTCCATCGTGATATTGGCAAGCTCCCCTGCCCCCTCGTCGCCGCCCTTCATTCCCATGCTCATCGTTGCTGTCCAGAGATAGTCGGTCGCTTTTTTGCCTGCGATTTGGCGCTCATGGCCTCCTGGCTTAACATCACTCTTGACCTTCATCTCCATCATCTCCAAAAACTGTGCGGCAGGGCCACCGCCTTCGTTGAGCGCACCAAGCATCTCCGACAGCTTGACCGTGGAGTAGGTCTTCTTCTTCGTGTCAATCTGAGTCATGGTTCCCGCATCATTGTCGGTGATCGTGATCATTCCCGATGCATCCTCGACACGGACTTTATTGCCCTTGTAGTAGGTTGTGGTCTTGGATGGCTCACCAGGCTTGGACGCGGCTGCACCTCCCCCGAGGCCACCGGCCAGCCCCGCCATCGAAGGACCATCCATGGTCATCTTCGAGATCACTTTGATGTCTGCACGTGCATTTCCTGCAAGTGCCATTACAACAAGACCCGGAACAAAAACTCTTTGTATTCGCTTAAAAAACATGGTCGAAATTTACCTCACTTGATTTACCAAAGACACTGATGAGAATACCCTAATCTACCCAGAATTAGTACAGTAAAAACCCGTGTCCTACGTCACACCTACTATTGACAACCCACAGCCCTCTGGGTTACACTCAATTCTGCGATTGTCCAAAAACAGGAACGCTAAGGATTAAGGAACGAAATATTGACGCGCTTTAGAACGAACCGCCTGCAGACACAACTTACCATCGCCTTTACTTTGTTTGCCCTCACTGCCACCACCTCGGTGGCCACGGCCCAGAACCGTACTCGCTTTGAAGGAGCCAAGCGCTCCAAGACCACCATGGTCGCCACCAAAGCCACCAAGCCTTCCCCCACCACCAAGCCAGCTCCTGCTGTTAAGGCAACCGATCCCGATGACGAGAGCACGATCAACCTGACTCTTGAGACGGGCGACGAAGAACTCGACCACACGCTAGCAGCGGGCGAAGATACCATCGGCAAGAGCCGCGCCGCCCTCGAAGCCAATGGCCCGCGCAGTGGCCGCGTTGGTGTGAATAGTAAGCTGATCTCTCGCGCAATCTCCTACCGTGGTTCCCGCTATGTCTTTGGAGCATCAGGCAACAATGGAGTTTTCGACTGTTCCAGCTTTGTACAGCACCTGATGCGTGGCGAGGGATTGTCTCTTCCCCGCACGGCTCGCGAGCAGTTTCAGGTTGGAAAGCGGCTCTCGCGGAGTGAGCTTCAGCCCGGAGATGTGGTCTTCTTTGCCGGAACGTACCGCGCTGGAATCTCCCATGTGGGAATGTTTGTGGGCAACGGGATGTTTGTCCATGCCGCCAGTAGCAAGCGTGGCGTTGTGCTGGATCCCCTCGACCTGCCCTACTACGCTAGCAAGTATGCCGGGGCGCGTCGCTACAAGTAGGCTCACTCACACAACACCTTTGAGACGAGGCGCGGTGCGCCTCGTCTTCTTTATTTTTGGAACTCTTAGCCCCGAAATGCCGTAGAATATAGAGGGGATCCATCATGAAACGCACCGTCGCACTCACTGCCATTGCTCTTTGTCTCGGAGTGACAACTGTCTGGGCACAAAAACCACCCCCCCCACCTGCCGAAGACCCCGAGGTCAAGATGGGCCGCGAGGCTCATGAGGAGATGCTCAAGAGCGGCCTTAAGCTCGTGAGTGATCCGGCCTTGGTCAAGCGCGTGGAGACCATTGGGCAGAAGCTCGCGGCACTTGCCAATATCACGCCCATACCCGCCCTCTATGGCACCGAGAATAAGCTCTCCCGCCCACTCAACTACAAGTTCTTTATCGTAGATGACCCCGACACCAACGCGTTTGCGCTCCCCGGGGGCTATGTCTATATCAACAAAGGCCTGCTTAAGTACGCACAGTCTGACGATGAGCTTGCAGGTGTGATGGGCCACGAGGTCATCCACGCTGCCCACAGTCATGGTGCAAAGCTCCAGCGAGAGCAGAGCAAGCTCAATACTCAGATGGCGATTGCGGCACTGGGTGCCATCCTTGCCAAAGTCCCGATGCAGGATACCGGTAATCTCCTGACGGGCTTTCAGCTCCTGGCGATTCAGAAAGTCAATGGCTACGGACAGACCGCTGAGCGCGACGCCGATCAGGGGGGGATTATCCTCGCACAGAAAGCGGGCTACAACCCTGTCGGGATGCTGACATTCATGGAGCGCTTGGCGCGTGATCAGCGCAGCCGCCCTGATGTTGAGATGGGAATTTTCCGAACCCACCCGCCTGAGAAGATCCGCGCCGAGTCGATGATCACCCAGATCTCCCAGATGGGGCTGCCGATCAACCGGCGCGCCACGTCGAATATTCTCAAAGTCACCACGCGTCCCGACGGCCCCGCGACTGAAGTTCTCTTGGATGGCAAGGTGTTTCTAAGAACTACCAAACCCGAGCGTGCAAAAACCGTCGCAGAAACGCTGGATAAAATGCTCAACCAAGATCTTCAGGTCTACGATGTTCGCAAGATGGGGGCGACGATTCAGGTTCGCGGAGAGAACTTGGTCACCCTGGATACCAGTGATGGGAGTGCAGTGCCAGAAAAGCTCGCCGAGGATGCTTTAAAGATGCTGCGCCTCTCTCTCTATCGCTATGTCCTCAATGGAACATTGTAGCCCCGAATGCCCGCTCTCTCTCGTCGTGCGCGCCGCTTGAGCCGTCATGTACGTCAAAATCCCAATGGTATCTACTGGGCCTGTGTTGTCGGAATCGTTATCTGGGCATTTGTCCGCGCTGCTGGAGTCGACACGCATGCGCCGCCCATTCAGCTCAAGCCCTTCGTGGCCGTCTTAGTACTGGCGGCGGCAAACCTTGGGGTGCGTAACTGGGCCTCGGCACGGCGGGATCAGGCGGGAATCGCCTCCCGTGCCTACTATGGGCTTGGCTGGCTGTTTGTCAGCCTAGACCTGATCTCGATTGCCTTGGGGTTGCGCTTTTCCGGTGGGCTAGACAGCGCAATCTGGGTGGTCGCCTTCGTGGTTCTCGCAGGAGAGACACTGCTAGAGAACCGTATTGAGGCAAGTATCACGCGCTCAGGGGCCTGCCTTGCGCTGTTTCTGGGCACTGTTCCCTCCCCGTCTACGCATCCTGACTGGGGAGCCTACGTCCTGGAGATGGTTGTGCGAATGGGCCTGCTTTTAGCCGTCAGCTCCGTAGTTCGGCGTCTGCGAGAGCGCTCCGAGCAGGTCTCCATAGAACTGGCAAACCTAAAGTCGGAGCTCGGGTTGGCAGAGCAGCGCTCCTCGCTCTCTCGTGAGGTTCATGATGGCGTGGGCAACAGCCTCGCCGCCGCTGTCTTGCGCTTGGAGCTGGCGGCACGCGTGCGGGAGAAAGCCGATCCGCGCGATCCTAGTATCACCGTGCTCAAAGAAGAGGCCCAGCAGCTCCGTGACTCCATGCAGCAAGTTCGGGACTGGACCTTTTTCAACCGCCCTTGGTCCACTGAGGTCTCGCTGGCAGAGGAAGCAGAGCGCCTCTCTCACCGCACGGGATTGCCTATCGTCACAAGCGGCGCGGAGCTACTAGCCGGTCTGCCAGAGCCCATACGCCTGACGATTCTTCGGGTTGCTCAGGAAGCGCTGACCAATGCCGCCAAGCACGCAAAGGGAGCGACACTAGCAACCGTTACCCTGACCCGTGATGGTAAAGTCCTCACGATGACCCTCCACGATAATGGAGAGGGCTTTGACACCTCAGAATCAGGATCAGGAATCGGGCTTTCGTCCATGCGCGAGCGAGCCGAGGGACTAGGCGGAGAGCTCTTGATCGAGAGTACCCCCTCCTTCGGCACCACGATCACCCTCCGGCTCCCGCTGCGCTGAACTGCCGCTCAAACGCGGCGATATTCTTGTCTGGGCCGCTCCGTGGGTTCATGATCGCAAACGTGATCTGCGTAAACCGTCCGGCTAGCTTTGGCTCGGCCAGCGCATCAGCAAAGAGCTGCGCGATCATTTCCGGGTCGCAGCGAAAGACACCGCAGCCCCATGCCCCTAATACTAGTGCCTCGATCTGATGCGCTGCCGCCACCGCCAGCACCATTCGGACGCGCCGAGCCATGACCTCACGAACCCAGCCCAAGCTCTGCGGCGAGTTTTTCGCCAGGGCACCCACATTGACGGCCGCACAGGTGAGCATGGAAACGATCCATGGCTCTAGCACAGGGCGGTGGTCATCGTCGGCGAACACAGGGACATCGGGTGAAAAAATGACCCGGTCTGTGTAGAGGCACGAGCGCTGCTCACGGTGGAAGGCATAGAACTCCGGCTGGCTACGAATCGCAAAGTACAAGCCCGACGAGCGTGCGAGGCTCTCTTCCTGCGCCCGTGCACCACTAAGAAACCCGCCGCCAGGGTTCTTCGCCGAGGCAAAGTTCAGCAGTGCAACACGTCGGAAGCGCTGACGAAGTGCCTGCGCGGCCTCCAGTGTCGAGAGGTTCTCTACCGTGATGATCGTCTGACCGCCTGTCGGCTCCAGCGGCTCCCAGAGATTCTCAAAGTCCTCGGGGAGGTAGAGCTTGCTCCCCGTACACGCCGCGCGTAGCGCTTTCTCAATCGAGACCGTCTTGCCACCGGGGAGCCGGTACCAGCCCCTCTCTTGAACCTCAAGAGCTTCGGTCGCCGCAAGGGCCAGGCTTTTGGATTTTATATTGTTCATAACACACCATTATTGCCCAGCCCTCCCGTTTTGCTAAACTCCCCTAGCCATCATGCGCCCCTAAGATTTTTATGCACAGCGGCTCGCCGTGTATTCTCATCCCTAGTTCACATCAATCCGAATTACTTTGGAGAAATCCGCCACTGCCAGATGCTCTCGTCGAATCAGCCAATTGTGGGTAAACACCCCGCCGCTAAACTCTGACTCCTTGAACAGGCAAACCCAGTCACGATACGTTTGCCGTCGCCCTTCAGTGGAAAGCTCACGCATAGGTCGCCCGGTATAGATCTCCTCACACAACGGCTCCAACTCTCCCTGGTAGTCATCAGGATGCCCCAGAAGCTGCGTGTCACCATTTCGCATGTCCTCAATTATATTAAACTCTAGCTTCGCACCTGGATAATCTCCTCCACAAGGGGCACTCCAACACGGCCAGTATTGAACACTCGTTTCACTATGCCCCGTAAAGTGGCCTTCAGGAAACTCCCGTCGTTTTAGGGATGCGAGTTCGGGGAAGTAGAAAACCCCGCAAGCACCAATCTGATTCCTTCCCTCCCCATACAGGCTCAAGAAAAACGAAATGAGACCAGATGCAGGTAACTGCTTCTCAACATCGAAACGTGCAGCTTCCTCCAGATTGAATTGCGCTACAAATCCCCAAGGTTGATCAGATTGGTCACACGGCCAGGAAAACTCGGGAGGCAGATCCGGTTTTCCGTAGCGCTTGGAGCCACCGGTAGGAATGGCATCTCCACGAAGTCCATAGTCCAAAAGATCAATGGCAGGCACAATCACTGTATCCAGCTCAGCCAGCAAAGTTTCCATACCTGCGGCAACAATCGCCTCATGAATCTCAGCACGCGTTTTCATCTTCTAGTTCACAGCAAACGTAATTGTCTTTGAAAAATCCACCTGGGCGAGATCGTTGCGGCGGATGTGGCAATTTAACGTGAAGACACCTCCCGCACAGTCGGCGTCTTTGAGTAGACAGAGCCAGTTCTGATAGGAGGCAAGTTCGACCTGGTTCAAGAGGGCACAGTAGTTCTCCGGGCGGTTTTCAAAACAGTTCTTGACCACACCCAGATAGGCAAGTTCACACTCCGGCTCATGGTCTCCCTGGTAGTCGTCGGCGTGCCCCAATAAGTGACTCCCAGACTCCACGCAGTGGTGGAGCGGATCACCTGGTGCCCCCTCACCCCAGTCGTAGAGCACATCAGCCACGGACTCAAATGCTTCCCGAGCCTCGGTGTTCTTTCCGAGAAACTCTAATTTCCCAGAAGATTGGTAGTTGGGAACCGACCAAGTCGAGCGAAAGTAAAGCAGTTCAGCAATATCCTCCGAGCCGCGACGCTCCAGCAACAGGCCAGGAGGAAAGTAATACACAGGATCGCCGTCAATATCGCCTAGGCCAAATTCGTCACGAAGGAAAAAGCTCAGCATCCCGACCTCAGGCAAGAGTTTCTCGGTATCGAAAACGGCTACTTCCGCTAGATTAATCTGACATAAAAATGGACAGGGTTTCCCATCACGCTCTGGCCAGACGAATTCGGGGGGGAGATCGGGTGCACCCCATCGCTTCGATTGTCCCACGGCAAGTGTCGCATCGGAGCAATGGTAGGATTTTACAAGGATTGCAGGGCGAACGAGCGGCTCTAGCTGCGGCCAGAACGATTCTAATCCTGCTTCATCAAACCGCTCCCGGAGCATCTCTTTGGTAACATGCGCCATGCCACATTTTACAACAAAAGCCTCTCTTCCCGGCGAGGCACGAGCCATTAGGGGAAGAGAGGTGGCGAGCCCTAGCGAGCCGGAGAGATGGCCCTACCCATCTTGTCCCCCACTCACTCCTGCGTGCAGTGGCTCGTAGCAGGAGTAGTAGTAGGGAGTTTTGGCCTCAAACTCGGCGGCGCAGGTGTCCACGATCTTGAAGGTCGGGATGATTCCAGCAGCCTTACGGCGGTTGCGAATGTCAAGCTCTACTTGCCCCGTCAGCTCGGCGATCGTACGATCAGGGAAGCCTAGAGACTTTGCCTCGGCGAGGAGCGCATTGTCGAGGCTTGCGCCCGCTTGCTCTAGCCGAAGTTCCATGTCCACCAGGTTCTTGATCTTCACCAAGAACCATGGATCGTAGTGTGCTAGGTTGGCAATTTCCTCGACCAGCATCCCCCGACGGAAAGCTTCCGCGATGGCGAAGAGGCGCTCGTCGGTGGCGACCCGGAGCAGGTTTTCGAGCTGCATCTCGCTCCAGCCTGAGGCGTGCCGGTAGCGCAGGCTATGAACGCCGATTTCGAGCGAGCGCACGGCTTTCATGAGCGCACTCTCGAACGACCGATCCAGTGCCATCACCTCGCCTGTGGCCTTCATCTGGGTGGTGATGCGCCGATCTGCGCTGACAAACTTATCAAAGGGCCAGCGGGGAATCTTCACCACGCAGTAGTCGAGCGCGGGCTCGAAGCAGGCGAGGGTCTTACCGGTCACTTTGTTCTCGATCTCATCAAGGTGCAAGCCAATGGCGATCTTGGCAGCGGTGCGGGCAATCGGGTAGCCCGTGGCTTTACTGGCCAGCGCCGATGAGCGTGAGACTCTCGGGTTCACCTCGATAATATAGTAATCAAAGCTCTTGGGATCAAGCGACATCTGGACATTACAGCCCCCCTCGATCCCCAGCGCCCGGATAATCTTGAGGCTTGCCGTGCGGAGCATCTGGTACTCTTTGTCCGAGAGGGTCTGCGACGGCGCGACGACGATAGAGTCTCCCGTGTGGACGCCCATTGGGTCCAGGTTCTCCATGTTGCAGATCGTGATACAGGTGTCGTTGGCATCGCGCATGACCTCGTACTCGATCTCTTTCCAGCCATTGAGGTAGCGCTCCACCATCACCTGGTTCACCGGCGAGAGGCGCATCCCTCGGCGCGCGATCTCCAGCATTTCGTCCACGGTGGGCGCAATTCCCCCGCCGGAGCCACCAAGCGTGTAGGCAGGACGAATGATCAGCGGCCACGGCAGGCCCTCTTGCTTGGCGAGTTCGAGGAGCGACTCCTCCGAGTCAATGATCCAGCTCTCAGGGACAGGCTCACCAATGCGCCGCATGAGCGAGCGGAACTCCTCGCGGTCCTCGGCCATCTGGATCGAGCGGAGCTGCGTTCCCAGGAGCTTGACATTGAACTCTTCGAGAATCCCTAGCTCCGCGAGCTTGGCCGCCATGTTCAGACCCGTCTGCCCTCCCAGTGTGGGAACGAGGCCGTCGGGGCGCTCGCGCTCGATGATCTTGCGCAGGAACTCCGGGGTCAGCGGCTCGATATAGACTCTATCGGCCATCTCGACATCGGTCATGATGGTCGCCGGGTTGGAGTTGACCAAGACCACCGAGCAGCCCTCCTCACGGAGCGCACGGCACGCCTGCGCCCCCGCGTAGTCAAACTCGGCGGCCTGACCGATCACGATCGGCCCGGAGCCGATCACCATTACCTTCTTAATTGCTGGATCTTTTGGCATTTCTTTTCCTCGTCAGGAGTATTCCTGTAATAATCAAGCCGCCCCCTAGCACGTGCCAAAGGGTGATGGGCTCATGAATCAGTGCAAATGCGCCCAGTGCAGCAGCAAAGGGCAGGGCATACATGGCGCTGGTGGCGGCGACGGTTCCCACTTTACCGACCGCGGCGTTCCAGGCGACAAATCCAAAGAGTGTGGTGGGTACAGCGGTCCAGAAGACGGCGAGCCAGGTCTGGGGGGCGACAGCGGCCCAAGCAAACGAGCTTCCCCGCCACAGGACATACGGCAGGCTCCAGAGTGCCCCGAAGCCGACATTGCCGAGCGTGACTTTCAGAGCAGGCGTCGTGGCGAGCTGCTTGCCCAGAAGCGTCAGAAATCCGCCGTGTAGCGCGGCGCGAAGAAGCGCCATTGTATCGCCGCGCCAGGTTGCGCCGCCAAAATGCAGCCCCCCTGGCGCATGGGTTGCCACCAGCGCCACCCCGATCAGTGCAATTCCTGCCCCCAGAAACGCCTTCTTGCCAAACTCCTCACCGTAGAGCCCCCGTGCCCAAAGCGCAGTCGAAAGCGGAATCGTCCCGTGCGAAAGCAGTGTTAGATTCGCCACCGAGGTGTAGCGCACCGCGAAGGCTTGTAGGATCTCCCCCACCAGCATCGAGGCCAACCCGAAGCAGGCGTACATGGCCAGCTCACGGCGGGTAAAGTGCAGGAGCGACCTGTTCTGCCAGCCCAGCCCTAGTGCCAGTAGCGGCGCGACAAAGCAAAAGCGAAGTCCTGAGAGAAAGACCGGGTCAAACGCTTCGCCACTCAGCGGGCGCATGGCGACTTTCAGTGCCGTGGCATTGATCCCCCAGAGCACCACGCAGAGGACAATCACCGCCCAGGCAAGTCGTCGGCTCACTTGGAACGATCTCCATCCACGGGCAGGGAAGCCTCTTGGGGAATCCGATACAGCACCAAAGGCTCCGTTCCGACCACGTAGCGCGCGACCTCATTTGTGGGCAGAATGACCTTGGGGGCGACACGATTCCAGTACTTGAGCCGAGCAGGAACGCGGGTGATGAGAAGATAGTCGGGGCGGAGCTCGTGAAGCGGATCGCGGTCGTTTGCAAGTCCTGGATAGAACACAGGAACTCCCCGAAGCCGATTCTCCAGGCAGAGTGGCGCCGCTTCACCGATCACAACAGCTTGCGGGGGCAAGAGCTTGCCAATTGCTCGGCTTGCATCACGGAGTCTCGTGGTATGTGTGGCCGCCCAGTGCCCCAGAAACCCCGTATTGAGCAAGAGTGCCAAGCCAACGAGAACGTTATGGGTATGAGGCATGGTTCGGAACTTACCCCGAGCTACCAAAAGCGCCAGTGTTCCCAGTGCCAGCGCGGCGGCTACCCACTCGGAACCACCCGCACCAAAAAGCGGCGCAAGTGTGGGGGCAAGCAAGTGACTACTCAAAAAAAAGAGAGGGATTCCCAGACCAATCGTGCGTGTTCGTGGCCGCGTGCGCCAGAGCCGCCAGAGTGCGGGGAGCCGATTGAGTGTGATGGCAGCGAGTCCGGCGAGTGCGGGGAGAAAAAGTAAGAAGTAGCGAGTGGGAATGTAGCGGGTCAGCATCAGCGAGCCCATGCCCAGCGCAGCCCAGCTCACCAGGGCACGCCAGAGAAAGTCGCGCTTACGCCGTCGCCAACCGACTCCCAGGAGTCCGATCAAGCCGAGGGTCGTCACCACAGGGGCCTGCGTCTCCAAGCAGTACATCATGTAGCGCTTGTTCGTGCGCTGGGAGCCAAAGAGCGCGTAGCTGACACACCGGCCCGCCTCTGCCACCGAGCGCGGCTGCGACTGGCGTGTGCGGTAGAAGTTGGTCATGTGGGCAATCTCGGCCCGGTGTGGAATCCCCCAGAGCGCTCCGTAGATCGCCAGACCGGCAATGGCTCCCGCGACATAGGGAAGTGCTTGTTTGCGGCGTGCCCAGCCCAGCGCCAGGAGTGGCACGGGTAGAAAGATCACATAGGTTGCCTTGAAGGCAAGAGTGGACGCGGCAAGTAGCCCCGCAATAACGAGTCCACCACTTGTCCCCAGAGAGAGGCACCAGAGCGTCGCGCAGTGAATGAGAGTGGCAGGGAGCTCCATCAGGGCGAGGCGGCTGTAGCCCCAGAAGAAGACATCGGTTCCCAAAAGCGCCAGCCCCGTTACCGCTATCCTTTTGCCAAAACCCCGTCGCAGACCATCCCAAAAGAAAAATAAGGCGAGCAGTGAGGCAAGCACCGAGAGGCTACGTGCCGCGATGAGATGGACACCAAATTTTCCAAAAACCAAGCGCTGCGCTAGGTCGAGGAGTGGCATCAGGTTGGCGTTGTTAAACCCATCTAGGCGTGCCTGCCCAAAGAGAGTGGCATTACGGGCATTGTAGGTATAAAACCCCTCGTCCGTCCAGATTCCCGAGCTCCAGTCCAGCAGTGGCCACGGGTCTGCATCGAGCCAGAGAAGGCGCGAGACAACCAAGAAGACCACCAGTAAGACCAGCGCGAGCTTTTTTATTTCCGCGTCTCCATGAGACCTAGAAAGCGCTCGAAGTAGAAACGGGAGTCCATCGGGCCGGGGGAGGCTTCGGGGTGGTACTGGATCGAGAAGACCGGCAGGGTTTTATGGGTGAGTCCCTCAACCGTGCCATCATTGAGGTTGATCTGGCTGACTTCGAGCTGGTCTTCGGGGAGAGTGTTGGGATCGAGCGCGTAGCCATGGTTCTGGCTGGTGATCACGACCCGGCCTGTCGGGAGATCTTTCACGGGATGGTTTGCACCACGGTGGCCAAACGGAAGCTTGAAGGTGCTGCCGCCAAACGCACAGCCGAGGAGCTGGTTCCCTAAGCAGATTCCCATCACGGGCTTCTCGGAGGCGACAAGCTTTTGCACGGTCTCGACCGCGTAGCCCAGTAGCGCCGGGTCGCCGGGGCCGGGAGAGAGAAAGATGCCGTCGGGGTTGCTGACGAGCATCTGATCGGCGGTGGCGGTGGCAGGAAAGACCTCGGTGCGGATGCCCAGCTTGGCCAGCTCTCTTAAGATATTGAACTTGATGCCGCAGTCCAGCACGCTCACGGTGAACTTCGCATCACTCGCCTCAGGCCCCCAGAAGTAGGGCTCGGGCGTGGTGACCGTCTTTACCCAGTCAATCGCGTCGTAGCTTGCCGTGGAGGACTGGAGGCGGGCGAGCAGCTCAGCGCCTGTCTCTTCGGTGCTGAGCGCCCCCATCATCACGCCTTCGTGGCGAATCCGTCGGGTGAGGGTGCGGGTATCAATGCCCGTGATTCCCAGCACGCCCGCTCGCTTTAAGTAGCTATCCAGCGACTCGGTGGCGCGCCAGTTTGAGTAGGTATCGGCCAGCTCACGCACCACAAAGCCCGCTACTTGAACCCGCTTGCTCTCAAAGTCTTCGGGGGTGATGCCGTAGTTGCCGATCAGCGGGTAGGTTAAGGTGACGAGCTGTCCGGCATAGCTCGGGTCGGTGAGGACTTCCTGGTAGCCGGTCATCCCCGTGTTAAAGACCACTTCCCCGCTGGCTTTCCCCGTCGCCCCAAACGACTCGCCCTCAAAAACCGTCCCATCCGACAGTGCTAGAATTGCTTTCACGAAAAGACCACCTCTCCTCCCACGATTGTCATCACCGGCTTGCCCGTCAGCTTCCAGCCACCAAAGGGCGTGTTCTTGCCCTTACTCACGAATGACTCGGGGTCTACTATCCACTCCATCTCAGGGTCAAAGACCGTGATATCGGCGACAGTTCCCAGCTCCAGAGTTCCTCCGGGCAGGCCCAGAATCCGTGCGGGGGCCGTGCTCATCTGTCCGATCAGCGCGGCGAGCGAGAGGTGCTGCGGCTTGACTAAGTACGTAATTCCCAGTGCCAAGCTCGTCTCTAGGCCATGAATACCAAACGGCGCAAGAGGAAACTCCTGGTCTTTCTCGTAGCCCGCGTGCGGGGCGTGATCTGTGGCAATGCAGTCGATGGTTCCATCTTTGAGGCCCGCGATCATCGCCTCGCAGTCCGACTCCGTGCGTAGCGGCGGGTTCATCTTGGCGTTGGTGTTGTAGCCCTTGCACGCTTCGTCGGTGAGGCACCAGTAGTGCGGCCCAGTCTCAGCTGTCACGGGGGCTCCCCAGCGCTTGAGGAAGCGAATGATCTCCACTTCCCGCGCCGTAGAAACATGGAGCACGTGTAGGTGGCAGCCCGTCATCATCGCCAGGAGCCCGTTGCGCATCACGTCCATCTCATAGGCTTCCCGTGGCAGACCTTTTAGCCCCAAGGCACTTGCCATGTAGCCCTCGTTCATCACACCGCCGTCGGAGAGCGTGGTGTTTTCACAGTGGGCCAGCACGGGCAGCTCCAGCATCGCGGCATACTCCATGACCTTGCGCATAAATCCCGCATCTTGCACTTGAAAAGCATCATCGGAGACCGCGATTGCCCCTGCCCACTTCAAATCGCCCATCTCCGCCAGCTCCGTATTTTTTAGGCCCTTCGAGAGCGCCCCAATCACATAAAGTCGGGCTTTCTTCTCCATCATGGCGCGTGTGAGAAGATCACGAACGATCGGCGCGGAGTCTATGACCGGGTTGGTATTGGGCATACAAGCCACCGCTGTAAAGCCACCCGCAGCCGCGCTCCCCAGCCCCGAGGCCATGTCCTCCTTGTACTCTTGGCCAGGTTCTCGTAGATGAACATGAATGTCAATCAGCCCCGGACAGACCACTTTCCCGGTGCAGTCGTATTCTTCATGATCACCTGTAGCCCCCCCACCCAGCCGGATTTCGGTAATCATGTCACCTTCGATCCGAAGGTCCCCAATGCCATCAATCCCGCTCATTGGGTCAATAATTCGTCCATTTCGTAAAATCATAATATTAATCCCGCCGATTGAAATCGGCGTCAATAGGCGCAATCGCCAAAAAGTCGCTCCGCGAATGCTGCATCAAGGGGCTAGCCCTTCAACAGCAACAGAGCCGCCTTCCGTCACGTCTAAACAGACACGATAGCCTTCAAAAGCCACCAAGCCAACCAGCGGATCACCTTCCACTGCGAGAACCTCAACAATTTTCTCCAGCCCGCTCCAGTTCATGCGCCCCAGATAAACGTCTACAATAATTGAGGTTCTATTCGCTAACGTAGCTGGTTGGCTACGATCCCAGACGAGTGCGAGCTGCTCACAAAATGCCTCTGGTAGAGCCAATGTCCCACTGTAGCCGGTATCCAGCACAAACGGAATCGTTGCCCGTCTGCCATCCGAACCGATGACAGCAAACTCTACCATCGGGCGAAACTGGCGAATCGCTCCCCGAAGCATCAGGCAGCCTGCTTTCGGCGGGGAAGAACTCCACCAATGGTCTCGACAGCAGTGTAGCCGATCCGCAACGCACAGAAAACGCCCTCAGGCCGTCTGACTCTAATCTGCCGACTCGCCTCTAGGCCGGTATTCGCGATCACGTAATCCCCCGACTCGACATCAATCATGACAATCTTGCCAAGGTTCTCGTCGTTTTCAATGGAGGTGCGAAGCTGGCTCGTATAAATTGCCTCACCACGAGCAACAATTTCCTCTTTTGTATACTGCTTCTCTTTCATGCTAACTTTTCCTCCAACCATTCCAACAAATCCGGTGATTCCTCAAATGCCTCACGAGTGATGGCATTCACCCCGACAAAATCAGGAATATTCGCAATACCTTGAGTCAAAGCCCAGTCGCGAAATGCGAGTAACTCAGGGGAGTCAGGCAAAGCAGACTCAGGATCGTCAAAGTCTTCCAGTCCTGCCGAAAGTAGCGCCAAAAACTCAAGGTACGACTTTGCCACCACTACCGAGTAGTCTGCATCCGAGTCCAAAAGCACGATGGGCTGCTGCGCCAGCGGAGCTTCTTCGACAAACCAGAACGCGTAGAGAGAGCCATTTCGCGTCCAGCCAAAGGGAGCTAGAAATGCATCAAGCCCCGGTTTTCCCGACCAGTAATCTACCAGCGAAGCCCCCCGGCCAGGTTCAAAAATCTGGAAGTTCAGCGCGTCAGGGTGGCCACTAGGATTCGTCTCAAACCACGCCGCAAGCGGCTTGAGGAGTTCCTTGATTCCTCCAATCACCCTTCCGCTCCCAAAAGAAGATAGAGAACAGCCATTCTTGTGGCGACGCCGTTGGTGACTTGCTTCTCGATCACGGAGCGGGGCAGGTCGGGGACGTCGCCGGAGATTTCGAGGCCGCGGTTCATCGGGCCGGGGTGAAGAATAATCGCATCGGGCTTGGCGGCGCGGAGGGCTTTCTTACTCACCCCAAAAAGGTTGCAGTACTCACGGGGTGTCGGGAACAAGGCTTTGGACTGGCGTTCTAGTTGCAGCCGCAGCACCATCACGACATCGGCGTTTTCCAGGCCCTCTTCCAGGTTGGTGTGAACCGTGACAGGGAGCTTATCGGACTCCGTGGGCAGGAGGGTTTTCGGGCCAACTAGGTGCACATCGGCACCGAGCGTGTTGAGGCCCCAGATATTGCTCCGGGCGACACGCGAGTGCAGCACATCCCCAACAATGGCGACTTTGAGGCCCTCGATACTGCCTTTTGCATCGCGGATCGTGAGGGCATCGAGCAGGCCCTGGGTCGGGTGCTCGTGCATGCCATCGCCGGCGTTGACCACGGGAATATCCACCCACTCGGCAGCTTGGTGGCACGCACCGCTGAACGGGGTGCGCATGATCACGAGGTCTGCCGTGAGTGCTTGCAGCGTCAGAAACGTGTCGCGGAGGCTCTCGCCCTTGCTGGCGCTGGACGCATTGCCGCTGATATTGATCACATCGGCGCTCATGTACTTGCCCGCCGCTTCGAAGCTGGAGCGGGTGCGGGTGGAGTTTTCAAAGAACATCGTGATAATCGACTTACCCCGCAGGGTTGGGACTTTCTTGACATCGCGGCGCAGCACTTCTGAGAACGTGGTGGCGTTGTCGAGAATTGCCTCAATCGCTTCTTTTTCGAGCCCTTCTAGGCCCAGCAGATCTCGTCCGGCTAGGTTCATTATTTCTCGTCTCCTTTGGCGATCGCCACAGCATCTTCTCCATCGAGCTCGGCAAGCTTCACATTGATGCGCTCGGTGCGCTGGGTTGGGAGGTTCTTACCCACAAAGTCGGCGCGGATCGGTAGCTCGCGGTGGCCTCGGTCAATCAGAACCGCAAGCTGGACGGCGGCGGGGCGGCCAAAGTCCATGAGAGCATCTATGGCGGAGCGCACGGAGCGGCCCGTGAAGAGCACGTCATCCACTAAGACCACCGTCTTGCCGGTAATGTCAAAGGAGATACTGCTGGCACGAGCCTCGTGGCGACGGACGGCGTAGTCGTCGCGATAGAGCGCGATGTCCAGACCGCCGCAGGCCACGGAATGGCCTTCGATGCGCTCGATCAGCGAGGCAAGGCGAGCAGCGAGGGGCTCGCCACGCCGGAGGACGCCCACAAGAGCGATGCCTGTTGCGCCCTTGTTACGCTCGACGATTTCGTGGGCGATCCGGGTGAGGGCCCGCCGTACATCGCCGCTATCCATGACCTGTGTCTCGTTCATAAAAATGCTTTTCCCAGCAAAACGCCTCCCTGGTTCTCTAAAGAGAGAAAGCAGGGAGGCGCAGGAAAAGCCGCACCAACGACTTTGTTGACACTAAGTTCTCACGCACATCCTTGTTTGTCTCTCGGGACAGTGTCTACCTCACAGGATAGCGTACAAGGCAATTTGCAGTTGTCTGGAATCAGTGTAGCACGCCCACGGCGCACTTGCCAATCTTATTCAAAGGTCTCGCGCTTGGGCTCGTTACTCTCGTCCTTGGGCTTTTCACGCTTGATCTCCGGCGCATTAGCCATACGAATCGTGCCCATCTCCTGAGGCGTGGCCACGGGAGCCACCACAGGTGCCACCAGATCGCGGGGAGCGGATTTGGCAACCGCCCGAAATGGCAGGGCGATATAGAGTTCCACATCCCCGGAGCTAAAATCCATCAGTGCCGTGGCACTTGAGGGAATGCGCTTGGGTAAAACCCGATCGTCTACGTTCACGTCGCGATGGGCCAGTTCCCCGCCGGGAAGGGAGACTTGGTACTTGACGCTTCGAGCATAGGTGTCCCCATTGAGGTTATCGGCCGAGAGTAAGCGGGCCATCACCGGTGCGCCGTTGGTAACCAGATGCTCCGCCCGCGCGAGGTGCTGGCGAAGTTTCATGGGGAAGTACACCAGGCCTGCAATGCCTGCGAGTAACAACGGGATACTAAGTGGAATACTGCCCCCACGCTTCGTAATGGCAAGACCAAACAGAGCAAAGCCAACCGCGAGCAACACTCCGGCGACTCCGGTGAGAAGAAGCACATTGGGCCGATTGCGGTCGGGATAGTCCTCAAAAGCGATAATCCGTCGTGGAGCCGCATCCATCAGCTCAAGCTCGGGTACCCAAGCATCATCGACGTTTATATTCATAGCCATGGTGAAAAATTCCTAGTGATAGTAGTACTGTCGCCAGCCCGGTTGGTTATCCGGGACAAGATGGCTGAGTTGTGCGGCCAGTACGGCAATGGCTGTCTCGGAAAGTGAGAAACCGCGCTGTTGAGACGCATCCAGTGGGTCTCGGAGAAGCCGAAGCCGAAAGAGCATGTCATCGGAGGCAATCGTGAGGATCTGCCGAATCTGGTAGCGCTCCAAAAGGTCAATTGCCATCCGACAGGCTTCCTGAAGCTCAGGCTCAGGGCTTAGCTCCAAAGTACGCTGGAATGCCTCACAGGAGCCCGAAAGATGTCCCGCTTGCTGCAGGACGACACCGCGCTTAAAGTGGTGCGCAGGCTCAAACGGATCGAGGCGAATCATCTCATCGGTGAGGCGCAGTGCACGGTCGTACTGACCACGGTGAAGATAGGCGGTGGAGAGAAGATCACGCGCATGAATGGAGCGCTTTTTGAGATCAAGTAGGGCTCGTCCGTGACGAATCGCATCATCGTAGCGACCAATCTCCAGACAGACATCGGCGAGGGCTTCGCGAGAGACGGGGCAATTGGGGACATGCGCCACTGCCGTCTCTAGTATCTCACGGGCCTCTCCGGCCCGACGCCACTGCCGAAGAAGGTTTGCCAGGCGGACGTAGCCACGGGTTGAGTCGGGGAGCGCGTGCACCAGGGTTTTGAGCTGGGCTACAGCCTCCTCAATCCGCCCGGACGCAACCAGCGCATCGGCTTGATGGAGCCAGCGCCACTCGTCCGCGGGGAGAGGAAGGGAGTCCACCTCTGAAATTATAGACGTTGCCTTGCCTGCCACCGATCCTCCATGAAAGGCATTATACTCATTTTTTCTAAAAAAGCTTCTCTGGCATAGAAATTGCCGCACAATTGCGTGTTTTCTTACCAGAAAAAAGGATGAGGCACACGCCCCTTGGTATCAAAGACAACCCCTTCAAGCTCAAGACGACGGCGCTGCTCTGCCGCAAGCACGGGCGAGTAGCGTGCGACCCGTAGTGTGCCATCACTGCCCACCACGCGGTGCCAAGGGACTTTATCTTCTTCCGCACAGTGCGCCATCGCGCTCCCGACGGTTCGAGGGCGTGAGCCCACCCGATCCCCCACTTCCCCATAACTCAGCACAAAGCCCGCCGGAATCGTGCGGACAAAAGCATAAATCGCTTCAAAATCGTCCATACTCCGGCGGGCCTCTCAGGGGGTCTTTGGAGATCCTAGTCTAGGATCACGACCCGGACTTTACGGCGACCATACTGATTGGCCACACGATCCGAGTCGAAGGCGAGGTCAATGCGCATCCCCTTGATCGCGCCCCCCGTGTCTTCGGCGCGGCACTCGCCATAGCCTTCGACATAGAGCCGCGTTCCAAGCTTGATCACGCGGGGATCCACGGCAACCACGCCAAAGCGCACACGGGTGTTCATGAAGGTGCGGTTACCCCACGGCCCATTCTCGCCGGGGCCGTAGCCCGTAGCCATCAGAGTGAGAACGCGCTTGCCCTCGTAGCGGGAGAGTGAGCCGAGGCTAGAGCGGGAGCTGAGTGTTCCACGAGAGACTGCCGTCTCTTTTTTTGCCGGGGCAACGACCTTCATGGACGCAGGAGCAGCTTTGGGAGCACTTGCGGGAGCGGCTTTGGACTCGATCGCAACCTGCATCCCCTCGCTCAGAGGAGTGTTAAGTGGCACGGAGATCTTCTGATCTTCCGTCAGGGTGAGGTTCTGCTCTTGCAGAAGCTGACTCACCGTCGGGGCGCTAGTACGGAGAACGTGATTCTCCCCCTTGATCGTCAGGATCACGGTTTGCACCCGGGTTGCGCTCGTCTGTGCAAAGGCTACAAGGCTGGTCAGAGCGACCAAGGTAGCGGCGACAGGGCGCGTATGGGTTGTGAAGGGCATGGATGCCTCCTTTCTCGGTGGGGAGGCGCAAGGCCACCCTCCGCAGTCAGAGACGAACGCCAATTTGGGTCCGCCAATCGGCAGGATTGCCGACATGGTGTGTTTTAAAAAACGTTTCCGCTTTTGTTAAAACCAGTTGAGTATAGCCTTGATGACTGCTACTGTCAACCTATCCTTCTCTATATACTTATTATTTGACAGTTATTCATATATGATTAGTTGTAAAAAAATATTAAATCGGCACAAAGAAGGAACGCCACTTTGTGGTGCCTAACCCTAGAATCGAGTATCCTAAACTATGTCTTTTGACCCCAAGCGCTATGTCATTAAAGTCCAGGGAAACCGTGAGTACCTCCCTGTCTCCGCCCGCCTCATCTGGTTTCGCAGTGAGCACCCCGACTGGGGAATAGTCACCGAGGCCATCGAGATCAACCACGAGAAGCAGTTCGCGGTCTTCCGTGCAAGCATCTTCAACGAGGACGGTCGCCTGATCGCCACGGCCACGAAAAAAGAAGACCTGAAAGGCTTTGGCGACTATATAGAGAAGGCGGAAACCGGCAGTGTTGGCCGTGCACTGGCCATGTGTGGCTACGGTGCCCAGTTCGCTCCCGAGCTTGAGGAGAGCGGTCCGCGCCGTGGAGCCTCCGCCGGGCCGCGTATGGCTCCGCCGCCTCCGGGCCCAAGCAACTATGGCCCCCCGCAACGCGTTGCTCCCGCCCCGCAAGCCGCGCCTCCGCTGCAGCAGCGCCCACCCGCTCCGGTGATGCGCGACGAGCTTCCCCCGCCCTTTGACGAAGACGAGGCACCGCGCGCTCCTGCTCCTGCGCCACGCCCAGCTCCAATGCCCCAACAAGCGCGTCCCCTGCCCCCGCAGGCCGATCTACCCGCCGACTTGCCGCCCATGCGCACGGCTGCCTCGCTACCCCGTCCCGCACCGCGCCCCATCCCTAGTGACCCCGGTCCTGGCATGCAAGCACGTCCGGTCTCGGCGAATGCCCCGATCCAGCGCGTTCGCGAGCCTGAACGAGAGATGCCCGATCCCGGCGGCGATGATGAGATGGACGATCTCGATGATCCGTTCGCCGATGAAGATGCCCCACCACCGCCCCCACGCGGTGTAGCGCGTCCTCCGCAAGCCCCCGCGCGACCTGCGCCTCGTAAGCCCGCGCCAGATAGCTTGCTTTAATTTTGGAATTAACACGTCCGACGGAGCTGAAGGCCCTGCTGGAGCGGCATGGGCTTCAGCTCGCCCGGCGCTTTGGGCAGCACTTTCTGGTGGACCGTAACCACCTCGATAAAATTATCGCCGCCGCTGCGCTCACCCACGACGACACGGCTCTGGAGATCGGGCCGGGCGCGGGCGTGCTGACGCGTGAGCTGGCCAAGCACGCAGGCTCAGTTATCTCCATCGAGCTGGATCGCAACTTACCTGCGGTGCTTGCGGAGGTGATGGCGGAGTTTAGTAACTGGCGCTTGATCGAGGCCGATGCCCTCAAGTACGACTGGAGCACGCTGGGGGCGACCAAAGTGGTGGCCAATATCCCCTACAACATCACCTCGCCCCTTATTGTGAAGATGCTGGAGCACCGCCCTGTGTTCTCGTCCATCACGCTTCTGGTACAGAAAGAAGTCGCGGATCGGGCAAAGGCAACTCCAGACTCTGGTATCTACGGCTCCCTCTCGGTGTTTATGCAGTTCTACGCCACCGTGAGCATCCCGGCAACCGTCCCACGAAACGCCTTTTTCCCACCGCCAAAAGTCGAGTCAGCGATCTTGCACCTCACGCCACACGCCACGCCTCCTGTGGATGTACCCTCTACCGAAGCCTTCTTCGCCGTCAGCCGCGCCGCATTTGGCCAGCGCCGAAAAGTGCTTCTGGGAGCGCTCTCGCACGGCATGGATCGCCCCCGCGACGAGATTCTCGCCGCGCTTGAAAAAGCAAATGTAGATCCCCAGCGCCGCGCCGAGACGCTCCACCTGGAAGAGATCGCCGCGATTGCACGCGCTCTTTTTAGCCGCCCCATGGAATGAGGCGTCTGCAGTAGCCTGCGGCTGCAAAGCCCGTGCCGGGCTGGCCTCCCCCCCCCGGCGGCATCACCACCGACCCCCTCCGGCACGCGAAGAGCTCGTCGGTGGTTAGGGTCTGCGCCAGAGTCCTTCCAGTGTGTCTTGTGGTTTCCAGCCCAAGAGGCGCTGCGCTTTTTCGGTGCGGCACTGGTCATGCGGAAAATCGGCGACGCAGTGAAACTCCTCGTAGGGGCTGGGTAGCGACGGTGCTTCCAGAGCGCACTTGATCGCCCGCGCCGCGTCCTGCCAGGTCAGCATCATCGCCGAGGTTCCGTGCTCGCTCACCGTGTCAGGCTGGGCGAAGCCATTGAACATGAGATTCGGAACTTCTAGGTCGTACCACTCCGCCAAGACTCGCATCGCTTCATTGCCTAAAAACTTGCTGTGGCCGTAGAGATGCCGACCAGGCCGGGTTGGGGTATCCGAGGCAAGATGGTAGTCGTAGAGAGAGTCGTTCTCGCCGTGGAGCGTGATGAGCTGTGGCCCGGTCTGCACAACGCGGCGAATGCCCAGTATCGCCGCCGCCTGCCCGATATTCCACGCCCCCAGCGCATTGACCGCAAACGCCCCCGCAAAGTCAGGGCGCACCACCGTGAGATTGATAATCGCGTCGCAGCCTGTACAAGCATCTGTCACAGAGCTAAGCTGGCGCACATCCAGATGCACCTCCTCATGCGGCGCGGGCAACGGACGGGCAATCGGTGCTTTGGGATCTTGCGGCTTCGCTTCGGCCAGCGGCGCGATATCGGCGAGGCGCAGTGTGTAGTGGTCTTTAAGTGCATCGGCGACGGTGCGCCCAATCGGCCCACCGGCACCTAGAACTGCCACTTTTCGAATTGCCTCTCGCGAGGCAATCGGCTCCACTGGCCCCAGAGTCTCGCGCCAGGGCTTGCCGCCGTCGGTCTCGGGCCGCCCTGGTGCCTCACCCACGTGCCGCACTACCCAAGGCTTCGTATCATTCAGAGATTGCCGTACTGCCTCGGCCGCCTCGCCTAGAGAAACCTCACCCAGCCGTAGTACCGTCACGCCCAGCCCCGTCGCACGCGCCACTTCTTGAAACGAGAGCTCGGCGAGTAGCGGCAGCAGCGTCTCTTTGTTGCGCGTGGCGCGAGGTCGCCAGTTGGTGCCCAGGTGCCAGCTCTGGGGAATCCGTGAGAAGAGCTGCATGGTCGAGATCACGACCACGCGCTTTAGCCCCACATCGGCGGCGGCGCAGGCCAGCGCGTAGCTTGCCTGAGTTGCCGCGAGAAAATCCAATGGTGGTGGCGCCCAGATCGCTGCCGTTGCGCCACTCTCCACTAAGATCGCGCCCAGCACGCTTGGGGTTGTCTCGGGTGCGCCGTAGTCGAGCTGCGGCGCTCGTGCAAAGCCGAGAACCTCATTGCAGGGCAGCGCCCCAAAGACCAGTGTACTGCTCATTAGTAGGTGCAGCGCCCCCCCGAGATATCGTAGCACTGGGCCGTGACAAAGCTTGCGGCGTCCGAGCAGAGAAAGTGCACGACGCTGGCAACTTCATCAATTGTGCCGGGCCGCCCCATCGGGATTTTTGAGAGGAGCGCGTTCACTACTTCTGGCGTCATCTGCTCCAGCATCGGGGTGGCGATCTGTGCGGGGGCAACGCAGTTGACCCGAATCCCCTCTTTTGCCACTTCCTTGCCGACGGATTTTGTGAAGCCAATCACGCCCGCCTTGGCCGTGGAGTAGGCCGACAGGTTCGGGTTGCCTTCCTTGCCCGCCACCGACGCAATACTCACAATCGCGCCACGCTGGGCCTCGCGCATGGGCCGAATTGCCGCGCGACAGAGCCGAAAGACACTGGTGAGGCAGATTTCGAGCACCGCATCCCAGTTCTCATCCGTCTGCTCCCAGAGCGGCACGCTCGCCCCGGTGATTCCCTGGCAGTTGATGAGCATATCGAGCCGTCCGTGGGTCTGGAGCACCTGCGCCACCAGCGCATCCGCCGCGCTGGCATCGCGCAGATCGGTCTGCAAGTCCGCAATCGAACCCGGTCGGTCCGCCGTCACCACCGTCGCCCCAAACACCGAGAGCCGCGCCGCCACCGCCTGTCCAATACTGCCCGCTCCACCGGCAATCAGGGCAACGCGCCCCGTAAGAAGAAGATCGTCCGTCATGCAACCAGATTCGGCAGGGAGCAACGTGCTTCCTCTATGCCTGTTTACGAATAAAGGCTGCCAGCTCGGCGAGCTTGTCGGTGTTGAGGTAGTCCACACCCGCGCGCCAGCAGACTTCCCAGCCGGCGGGGTTGTCGGGGGCGGCCCAGAAGCGAATGGTGCGGCCTTGGGTGTGGGCTTGCGCCACCAGATCCGAGAGTTTCTGGCGGTCTGCCGCGCCCATCAGGCCGCTTCCGTACCACTTGAAGAGCGTAAACCAGCTCTCGCTGATGAGAGGAAAGAGCGCGACGGGGAGGTTCTTGCCTAGGTCGTCAGGGCGGCCATCCAGGGCAGCGAGGCGGTTTTGCTCAGCGGCGAGAATCTCACGGGGACGGTCGCCGGAGAGGATTACCGTGATGGCGCGGCGCTGGATCTTGCCGTTCTCGAAGCGCGTGACCATCGGGGCGTAGGGCCTGAGCACCTCTTTGAGGGCGGCATAGACGCGTGCGCCGTCGGTCTTGATGTCCACAAGCAGTGTCAGCGGTGTGGCTTCCGGGTAGACGCTTCCTCGGTTGGCTTTCACGCGCTGCCAGAGCGGCTCCAGGTAGAGACTCGTGAGAGTGCGCTCGGGTTTTAAGTCTTTCTTGTCATGCCCGACCAGGAGCTTTCCGCCTTCTAGATAGATATCTGCCTCGACGCTACAAAAACCCTGCTCCAGCGCGTCTAAGAGGGGCCGTGGATGGGCGTAGTCGTTGTGGGCGTGTGCCCGAGGAAGTGGCTTGATCATGCCAACAGTTTACCGACTCCGGGCCCAAAGATCGTCGCTTTCTCACTTCCGGGGAGTGTGACTTTGGCCTGGCAGCCCTTAGGAACCGTCAGCTCCAGCGCAAGCCGCCCGCCTTGCTTGCGCCAGCTCACTTTAATATCACCATGGGGCGTGGGCACGACTCCCTTGGCCCAGCTCAGCTCCATCGGCTTTGGGGTAACTGTGAAGGTCGCAAAGCCCGGTGAGGTGGGCCGCACGCCGAGCACCTCCGTGGTGAGCTGATAGAGCGGTGTCCCGCCCCAAGAGTGGCTCAGGTCCCCCCGATCCCACATCTCGCGTAGTGACTGCGTGTCCTCGATAATCTTCCAGCGCTTAAGCTGCTCGGGCCCATATTTCTCGAACAATCCCGTGTGCGCCAGCGCTGCGAAGACAAAGTGCATGAAGTAGGGCTGGCAGGTAAAGTTCGCCGCCGTGATCGCCTTCTCCACAATCGCCGCCTGCCGCTCTTTGGGAGCGAGGTCGTAGAGTGCGGCCAAGAACTGGAGATGCGCCGTGAGAGTCTCGATCTCTTTATCCGCGGGAAGCCACTGACCAGGCTTGACATGGGTCTGGAACGGCTTGCCATCCCGATACAGCCCCTTCTCGGGCACCCAGAGCTCGCGCTCAAAGGCCGCCAAAAGCTCTGTTCGGGTTCTCTGGTAACCTCGCGCCCTGCTCGTATCGTTCACGAGCTCCGCCACACGGATTCCGTCGGCGAGGGCGCGGTAGAAGAAAGCGGTCATATAACCCTGTCCGATCACAGCAGGCGGGTGGTGGCCGGGGAAGCCCGCGATATCCACCCAGTCCATGAACATGTAGTTGGGCGCCTCGGAGATCAGGCCGTTCTTGCCGATGTAGCCCGTGAACGTATCGAGAAGCGAGTGGATTTGCGGCGCAAGCTCACGAACCAACGAGTCCTCTCCCGTGTGATCCCAGTAGTCCAGCACCATCTGGAGCCAGAGAAGCGCATAGCTGGTATGAAAGTTTTGGTTCTTGCACTGCTCCAGAATCCAGGCATACTTGCGTGAGTCTTGAACCGTGAGGGCGGGCTGGAAAAATGCGGCGTAGTTGACCAGCGATGCTATGAGATAGTCCCCCGGATCGCTGATGGGCTCCTGGTGGTGCGGCGAGTCTAAATGGTGGGTCTGGAGGCAGATCTGGGTCGCCCAGCGGCACACCGACCAGAGCCGAGTGAGGGCAGGATCGCTACACGCAAAGCTCCCTCGGTAGGCCACGGGCTGGGAGACAAAGCTGGCGCGAATGTCTAAAATCTCTAGCGGCTCGGTGACATTCTTGGCGGAGAGATTCACCACAGAGAAGCTGTCCATGAAGGGCAGCTCGAAGGTCTGGATGCCCCCGGCGAGAGTCACGGTCGCCATCCGGTGGTGGCCCGGTGCATTGGGCTCGTTAGGCTCGATGGTCAGAGTCGCGCCCTTGCCACCTTTGATAACGAAGCTGAGATACGCCGGAAGCACGCGGTCCCACCGGATGCGCATTTCCGCCCCCCCTGCCCCCGTCCAACGGGGCAGTGTGGTGGGTAAATGCGGATACACCACCTCCATGCGGGCGGGTATCTGGCTGGGGACAAAGGGCTGCCAGAGGTCGGGGATCAGTGTCGCCGCGCTCCAGCCCGAGGCATCAAAGCCACTCTCGCGCCAGCCGTCGGGCTCGGCGGCAGCCTCGTAGTGCCAGTTGGATTTCTTGACCCAGTGCTTGCAGGGCGCCGCTTGCCAAGTCGCATCCGTGGTGGTGATGCCCGGCGCGTCGAGGAAGAATCCTCCCTGCCCGCGCGAGCCCTCCCAGCCGATCAGCTTGGTAAAGAAGACCTCGGCGGCAACAGTATTGACACCCGGCTTTAGATACGGCGCGATGTCCACCGTGTCGTAGAAGTACTTTCCGGTGGGCACGCGATGGTAGTCCATGCCAATATCGGCAGGCCCGCGTGCCACCAAGACTCCGTTGATCCAGAGGCGATACGCATTGTCTGCACTAAGATAGGCCAGCGCCTGCTTGGGAACGCGCTTGACGGTCACCTCTTTGCGGAAGAGCGTGGCGTGGCTCTCTCCCGCGAGCCAGACCCACTTGCCTGCCTGAGGCTTGCCTTGGGGCGCTGTGTTCTCGGCCTTGTAGCCCTTGGCCTCGACGCCCTCAGTGGTAACTTTAGGCCGGACGGCGTTACGCACAATCGGCCCACGGAGATCAGGAGCTTTCATCTAGTCTCATTCTCTAGCGTGGGAAGATTTCCCTTTGTCCACACAATTCGTCGTTGTGAGAGAAACCAGGTCTTGCCCTTGTCGTTGTTGCCCTGGAAGAAAAGCACCGTCTTGCCGCGCTCGTCGAAGATGCCGGGATGGCCGGACTCCGACGCATTCCACTCACCGGGCTTGCCGTTGGCCAGAAGCGGCTGATCGCTGAGGCGCTTCCAGTGAATGCCGTCCGTGCTGGTGGCCACCCCGACCTGCTGCGGCGCGTTGTTGTAGGCTCCCGCGTAGAACAGAAAAAGTGTCTTTCCGCGCTGGCAGATCGTCGCGGCCTCGATACAGTCTCGCTCCCACGGTAGCTCTGGCGCAAGCATCGGGCCGTCGGTGGAGAGATTGGTCCATGCTGCCCGCCCAAAGTCAGACTTTAGCTCGGCGACGGCGACGCCGAGCAGCTGGATCTTAAACGCGGGATCACGGGTGGCGTAGTAGAGATAGAGCTTGTCGCCAAGGGGGAAGACTTCCGCGTCTATCGCGCGGCCACAGTTCCACGCGCCATTGGGCCGAAAAATCGGGTTGGTCGGGTCGTGGTCAAAGTGTAGGCCGTCTTGGGAGACGGCGTGGCAGATCGCGTCTTTGGGCCCCATGCCGTAGGTCTGGTAGAAGAGATGGACTTTGCCGTCTAAGACGCGAGCGCCTGGTGCGCAGATTCCGTTTTCCTCGACCGTTCCTGGCTTGCCCAGCACCTCCCCCACTTTCGTCCAGTGCGTTAAGTCCGTACTCGTGGCGATCCCAATCCCCCAGCCTTTGGGAGCGTCGGGTGGTGCAAGCTTGGGATCAAAGGGCGGCAGGGAGTAGTACATCCAGTACTTTTTTGCAAACTTAATCACCGACGGGTCTTTGGCAAAAGGTCGTCCGAGGCGCGACGAGTCGCCGTAGTACATCTCAGGGATATTCATGACTTCATTATTTCTTGACGATCTCGCGGTATCCTCTCTCCACGATGAAAAAGTTAATCTTTGCGTGCACCTGCATCTCAGCGAAGACTACGGCATCGTCCACCACCTCTCCTGGGTCGGGTCGGAGGAGCGCATCCAGCGAAAGCTCGGCACTCCCTGGAGGTTTGGTCAGGGAGCGAGCTGCGCCGTCCGCTCCTTAAGCTCGTCGGCATCTGCTGTGAGAGAAACCTACCTACCTTGTTAGTCTAGGAACTTACGCAGGCAACACTTGGTAGGCAATCCCGGTCAGTACCCCCATGATCACCCAGAAAACAGCACTCAGTGCATCGCCCAGAATCAGCCCCAGAAAGAATGGAAGCGCAAGGCGGTAGGCTCCCATTCCTCCGAGGCGCAAGAGCAAAGTCTTGGCGAGCCAGCCGAGCATGACCGAAAACCAGGCCATGTGGAGCCCGTAGACAGGAGCCGTGAGAAAACCAATCGGGTGGAGGCCCACGCCAAAGCGCACCCGGCAGAGTAGCAAGCCCGCCACGGTCACAAAGCCGCCAAATACATGCCAGAGGTTGCTCAGCGCAGGACGAAGTGGCGACGAAGCCGCGCTGGCGGCGAGCTGAAGGGGAATCTGTGGCCCCGTCCGAAAGGTCCACGACTCAAACGCCGCTGTCCCACCAGAGAGATACGGCAACCGAATCAAAGCAAAGCCCGCCACCAGCACCGCCACAGTTAGAGTCAGCCCGGCGATCCCAAAATACCTTCGGGGAGGCAGGCCTGTCTCAGATGCGGCCCGTGCGCCGCCTAAAAGCCCCGGAAGAAGTAGCTCGCGGGTGTTGTAGACAAAACCGTACTCCGCACGATAGAGCGTGTAGAGCGTCGGTGGCGCAACGGTGCTCATCCCCAGAAGCGGCCCGAGCACATCGAACGTCGTGAAGGGCATCGCCATGAACAGCACGCCTGCCTGGCAGGTTGCCCAGGAGACCGTCACCAGCGCCAGAACAATCATCAACAGCGACGCCAAGATCAGCGCAGGCGGAATCCCCGCCGCCCACTCCCAGAGCACAATGCCAATCACGGAGCCAAAGAACGCCCCACGGAGCTTTTTATCGGTCTCAAGTGTGGTGCGTAGGTGCTTGCGTGCGCCCCAGAGAATCCAACCCACCAGCGCTAGTGCGCCGCCAAACGCCTGGAGGGAGTAGAAAAGCCGGAAGCTAAAACCGCTAAGTGAGGCGGGCTGATCCCAGTTCTGGTAGCCCGCCACCAAACACTGGAGCTTAAAGAGGACAAAAAAGAGCCAGAGCGAGAGCCCCACCTCACCCGATAGCAAGAACCCAATCCCCACGGCCAGCGGAAAGAGCGAGAGCTGGAGCGGCCCGATCTGGTTCCACGGTGGCTCGGTGAGAAAGTCCATTGCATTGATCGTTGTGGTGAGCTCCGGCAGCGACGGGTAGAGCTTGTGAAAGCCATTGAGCGTGTGGAGTGCCAGTGCGAGCCCCGCCCCAATCCAAAGTGTGGGCGTCCGTAAGAGAGTACTTTTCGGCTCGGTAAGGAGCAGTGGGAGCTGTACGAGGGGGAAAGCAAAGCGCTCGCTCTCGATCCATTGCTTGCGCAAGAGCGCGGCCACGCTAAACGTCAGGATAAAGAAGCACAGCGCAAAAGCTCCCCAGGCAAGGAGCGGCAAGCCCCAAGCGCTCCAAGGAACATGCTCCTGCCCAAGCGGGTATCCATTGAAGAATGCCTTCGCCGCCTCGGTGTCGGGCATCTTGAGCCAGTCGGGCATCGTCCCCCAGACCTTGCGCTCCCAGTCGTTGGTGCTGGTGGAGAAGTAGGCGGCAGCGGGGATGTTGGGGATAAAGGTGCGCATCATCCCAGAGCCCGGAATCCCGCTTGCCAGAAGCGCCATGCTCCAGAGCATGAGCTTCTCTACCCGCGTCAGCCCGCGAAACGGCAAGAGGAGCAGTAGTAGTGCCAGCGCCAGCACCGGAAACTGATTGCCCCCCACGGGAGAAGCAAGGAGCTTGAAGTTGTTGTAGGGCGTGAAAAGACACAGTCCCACCACGATCAAGAGCCCCAGTGCTACCACCCGCTTGCGCATGGCTTGTATTGTGCCCGAACTTTCGAAGATTCGTTTATCCGCCGCGACGAATTTCTTATCCGTTTCGCTCGCACACCAAGATGCCCGCACGAGCGATAGGAACCCGCGAGCGAATCAGCATTCCCGATGCTTTCTGACGAATCCCCACACAGCTGAACTGAAGGATAAACGCTTTTCGGGTATGTGAAGATAAATTGGGGCCACTTTTGTGCATAGTGGTGGACCAGAAGACAACCAGACTGCCGCGCACCACAGGAAGGGGTACTCCTTGATCAGGAGCCTCCAGAGAGTGGCAGGAAAGACCAAAGCCGCCTTCAGTGTGCTCCCGCAGCCCTTGTTTATGACTGGCTGGCATTACCCAGAGGCACCCATTTTGCTCATCCATGTCAGTAATGGCAATCCAAACCGTAAGATAGGGCGAGGGCACCACAGGGCCATACGCATCGTCCTGATGCCACGAAAACGGCGTGCTTCCCCCCGGATTTTTATATACCATCTGGTTAAAGTAGAGATCCGTATCGGGGCCAAGAAAGGTGGTGGAGAGCCTGACAAAGGCATCACACTGCACAAATGCCTGCACCCAGGGATCGCGTTCCGCGACCTTTTGCGCAAAGAGCACTTCGCGGGGACGATCCTGCAGTGTGCCTGTCTGGTACTGACGCTGCTGATAGTCCTCCAACGCTTGCTCCAGAGGAAGTATTTCGGACTCCTACAGAAATCCCTCAAGGACGAGATACCCTTGCTCGTCCATCTGCTGGATTTGATCCGCACGTAATGCCCAGGACATGTGGAAAGTATACCCGCTCCGTCAGAGTATGATCGGCCCTTCGTCGCTGAGGAGCTTGCAGAGAGTTGGGTCTTGGAGCAGGGCCAAAAGATCGCAGGGCTTGCTCGGTAAACCCAGGGCTTGCGTGGAATCGGGACAGCCTCTCCCCGCCGCTGAGACGGCGACCCTCTCCGGCTTTGCGAAGAGGGTGCATGGCTACTTGGGCTCCAGACTAAACTGGTGCGCCCGTGGCTTGGCCGCATCGCGCTGGGCCTTGGTAAGCGGCTCGTCGGCGGCATCTAAGTTCTTCAGGAGCTCGGGAACCATCAGCGCCGATTGATGGTCATTTCCCATCGGCACTTGGTACTCGCGCCAGCGGCTATTGTGAACATTGGAGCGCAGCTGCGTGAGCTTGCCGACTAAGAGTGCCTGCTGGAGCATCGGCGTGTTTAGGGTAGCGAGATTCACCCCCGCGGCAAGCTGCTCTTTCGTAAACTCCCCAATGCTCTTGCTGTCAATCTTTAGCGTGTAGCGCGGTGCGGCCAGGTTGGTGACCGTGAGCAGCTCTTTATCCAGCGCCTCGACAAAGTCTGACGACACCACGGCAAGATTATACGCCGCCGCGTTATTGGGGTCGGGCGAGCCCAGCGGGAACGGCAGTGCGTTTTCCAGGGTTCGCCAGGCGATCGTCCCATCTTTTAACGTCACAGCCTTGCTCACTTTTGCGTTCTGCGCCTGGGCCTTGCCACTGGCCGCGTCTAGGCTCACGGAAGAGACCAGTGCAGGGGCGTTCCAGGACTTCAGCAGGCACTCCGCCATGATGAGGTGACCGCCCCAGCCGGGATGGACACGATCCGGGATGATCTTTGCGGCATTGGTCGCGTCGGTGGTATTGGCTTTCTTCAGCATCGCCACGACGGGATTATTGAGATCTGCCACGCCCGCCCCCTGCTCACCCGCCAGCTGCCCGACAAAGTTGGAGTAGCGCAGGAGCACCGCGTTGTAGCCGCCGGGGAAGTTTTCAGGCCGCGTCACGTCATCAAACGGCGAGGGCTGGATGAGCGTCAGGCGCACGCCAGGGTTGTCTTTCTTGACTTTCTCCACCAGGTGCTTGTAGCCATCGGCATAGGTCTGGAAGATGCCCGCATCGAAGGCGCGGTAGCTGGCATCGTTCATTCCGAGCATGACGGTCACGACGCTGGGCTTGTAGGCCGTCACATCCCGGTCGAGACGCAGGTCAATCGGCCCGCCGCCACCGCCCGTTACTCTATCGCCGCCCCAGCCCGAGTGGACAAAGCGGACATTGAGATTGGGAAAGCGCGTCACAATGTACTGCTCGGTGAGGAGCGTGTACATGCGCTGGTCGGTGATACTATCGCCATAGAAGACCACGCGGTCGCCGTTTTTGAGGGCAAATGGAGCGGTTGACTGTGACTGGGCCGGAACGCCTAGTGCAAGTGTGCCGCCAATCAGTGCGGCAAGTGTTACGAAGCTTTTATTCATCTTATTTCTCAAGAGGCTCATCGAGCCACTTAATGCTTTTCAGGAACTGATCCATCGAAGGAGTGAGGCGCTCAAAGTCCTCTTTTTTACACGTGAGCGTCGTGATATAGATGCGGCCTTGGTGGCAGAGATAGACCTGTCGGTTCTTGATGACGACACTCTGCCCCACAGTCTTAACGTGACCATCGAGCTGCCAGGCATCCGAGCCCGCGAGCGTGAAGCGCTGCTTTGCTGTCTGCCGGAAACCCGGATAGCGCTGTCCTAGAGCCGTGGCAATGGTCGCAGGAAGGTTGTCCGGGAGCTTGTTGCGGCCTGCGTCCACGGAAAACGCCAGAGAGAGTGTCGCCCCTGTGTTATTGGCCGGGCTCAGGGTCGCCAGAATGCCGGCCTTCTTCTCTCCCACGGGCAGCAATCGCCAGCCTAAAGGAACACGCACCGAGACTTTCTCAGGAGCGAATCGCAGTGCCTCAGTATGGGGTGCGGCCGTACGCTTTTCCACGGGCTCAGGGGTTGCTAGGGTTGCGGGAGTGCGGGCATGCTGGCTCTCTTGCGCCGCGGCAATCCCTCCAAAAACGCCCCCCAGCAGGGCCAGAATCAACACTGTCTGTCTCATGAGAATCTCCTCTCCATCGTATCATGTACGTAGGCATTGACACGAATGTTCAAGAGAGATATACTTTGTGAAAACAATCACGAAGTCAGGAAAGCGAGCATAAAACGATGTTTCCTCTTACCCCCTCAAAACGCGCCCCGGAAAGCGATATCACCGATATTGCCGAGAAAGTCTGGGCACAGCAGCGCCTCACCGCGGAGGATGCGCTTCGGCTTTTCTACCACCCCAACCTAGACGATCTGGCTCTTCTCGCGGACTCCGTGCGCCGCCGAATCAATCCTGAGCCGGTCGTGACCTATATTGTCAGCCGCAATATCAACTACACCAATGTCTGCTGGGTGCGCTGTAGCTTTTGCAACTTCTACCGGACGCCCGGCGATAAGAGCGGCGACTCCTATGTGCTCTCGCGGGAGCAGATCCACCAAAAGCTCCGCGAGCTCTCCGAAGTCGGTGGCGTGGAGATGCTGATGCAGGGTGGCCTGAACCCGAAGCTCAAGATCGAGTGGTATGAAGAGCTTCTGAGCTGGATGCGCGAGGAATTTCCGCATATTATCCGTCACTGTTTTTCCCCTGCTGAGCTGATTTACATCAAGAATATCTCCAAGCTCACCATGGAAGAGACACTCACGCGGCTTAAAGCCGCAGGTTTGCAGTCCATTCCCGGTGGTGGCGCGGAGATTCTCACGGATCGGGTGCGTAACTTTATCTCGAAGTATAAAGACACCGCCGACGAGTGGCTGGACTGCATGCGGGTCGCACACAAAGTGGGAATTCCGTCAACTGCGACCATGATGTACGGCTCCGTGGACACTTACGAGGACCGTGTCGAGCACTTTCTCAAGCTCCGCGCCCTGCAAGACGAGAGCATTGCAAGCTCCCCGGCTCGCTTCACCGCGTTTGCCGCTTGGAGCTACCAGCCCGATGGCACGGAGCTGGGTGGCACAAGAGCCTCGGGGCTAGACTATCTGCGCACGATCGCCATCGCCCGCCTGATGCTGGACAACTTCGCGCACATGCAGGCAAGCTGGGTGACCCAAGGCCCCAAGATCGGGCAGCTCTCTCTGCGCTACGGCGTGGACGACTTCGGCCAGACGATGATGGAGGAAAACGTGGTCTCCACCGCGGGCTGTACCTTTGCGGTCTCGATTGAGGAGATGGAGCGCCTCATCACCGACGCGGGCTACAATCCCGCCCGCCGCAACACCCGCTACGAGCGCGTATAACAGGAGCTCCTCGCCGCGCTCACTGATTCCGTTCCAACTGCCTCGCCTATCTTGCGGTGGATGCGCTTCAGCTGAAGCGTTATTTGGTACACTATGCCATCAGGTAAAATAGCTCCATGACTGAGCTAACTGCCACCGAAGTCGGTGCCCCTCCAGACTGGGCGCTACGAATGCGCCATCTCATGGCGGTGATGGACGAGGCAGTGCCCGCCTTTCAAGAGCGCTACTGTCGCGTCGATGGGACACTGATCTGGCGGCAGGAGTGGCCCGGCATGGATGGCAGCGACGATGGCTATGAGAGCTTTCACAACTGGCCCTTGCTTTACTCATTGGGCGGCGCAAGTGATCTGTTTGAGCGCTCGCGGTTTCTCTGGGACGCTGTCACGCGCCAGTTCACGGCTTACGGACAGGTCTGGCAGGAGTTCGATGCCTACTACGACTGGATGCACCACGGCGAGTCCAACCTCTATCTCTACTATTTTGGGCTGTGCCATCCCGGCCATCCCGTTGAGAAAGCACGTGCACTTCGATTCGCAAGACTCTACACCGACGGTATCAACTGGGACGCAGATAAAAAACTCATCCGCTCTCCGATCACGGGCAGTAAAGGGCCGCGCTTTACCAACTCCTGGGGAGACTGGCAGACCCACCGCGAAGTGCTGGACAACTACCCACCCCCCTTCGACGACATTGAGGGTGTCCCCGGCCCACGGGCAAACTGGAGCGACGACGAGGTCTATGGTAGGATCCTGCCACTCCTCAATCAGCGCATGATGACCGGCGATGTGCCTCTCAATCTCACATCAACAAGCCTCGCCACCCATGCCTTCTGCTACACAGGCGACGATCACTATAGAGCTTGGGTGGTGGACTATCTTGAAGCCTGGGCGGAGCGCATTGCACGCAATGGTGGCCTCTGCCCCGACAATGTAGACGAAAACGGAGTGATTGGCGGACGCATGGATGACAAGTGGTGGGGCGGCTACTACGGCTGGCGCTGGCCACACGGGGTGATGAGCCTACTACAACCATTGGTGATCGCCGCCATGAACGCCACGCTGCTCACGGGTGATCTCTCGTATCTGGACATTCCCCGGAGCCAGCTGGATCGCATGGTAGAGCTGGGCCGCGAGGAAAACGGCATCCTGCTGATTCCCCACCGCCATACGGACGCAGGCTGGACAGCATACCGCCCTCTCGCCCCAGAGTTCCCGCTTCAGCTTGCCTATTTCTCCATGGAGCAGAAGGACTTCGACCGCCTCGCGCTGTTCCCGGAGCGCAAGACGACCTGGCGCGAGGTGATGCCTGGTCGGGGTAAGGGCGACTCGATCCATATCGCCCCGTGGCACTGCTACCTTCAAGGTGACCTCCCCAGCTACCCAACACAGATATTGGATGCCCAGTACGCCGAAGTGGCACGGCGGCTGGCCGTGATGGAAAACGATGATGGTGACCCTGAAACGTGGGATGTCCACCACTGGCAGGACATCAACCCCGTCCATACCGAGGCACTCCTACAGCTTGCCTGCGGTGGCCCCCAGGTGATCTACCATGGCGGGCTACTCCACACGCGCCTGCGCTACTTTGACACCGAGCAGAAGCGCCCCGGCCTTCCCCTAGATGTCGCCGCACTGGTCTCAAAGCTCACACCGGAAAGTCTGACAGTGACCCTCTCCAACACGGCCCCACGTCACACCCGCCGCGTTACACTGCAAGCCGGTCAGTTTGGCGAGCACGAGTTTGTGGGGCATGGAAAGCAACTCACAATCACACTTCCCCCCGCGACGCAGCTCACACAAACCCTTGCCCAGAAACGCTTCGTACACCGACCAAGCTACCAGCACCCCTTTGGTTAAGGACATCGCGAACCGAATCTTTTAACGTGGAGAAACATTAAAAATGAAAACTCACTCACTCACGATCAAGCCACTCGTACCCCTGCGTGGGCTGTCTTACTAGAGATGCTCCTCGATCCGCGCGCCTACCGCCTCAATGATCTCCTGCGCCGCCCGCTACCTGCCAGCAAGACTTGGCACCAGCAGGGGCTGAGGCTTGCGCTACTTGCCAGCGACGAGCCCGTGCTTCCTGCCGAGGGACTCTGGCGACCGAGCCACACCAGCCTCTTTGGCAGTGAAGCATTCTCGAAGCTTCAGGTGGCACAGGACAGCTTTCTCGCTCTGGACGGCACAAGGGTTGTCTCGTTGCTCCTGCGCAACCCATCACCGTCCTCGATTCCGCTGGAAATAACCGCACGCTGGGACGTCCAAGGGACGCAGCGCTGCACACCACCGCTCGACGATCTTTTCTTCCAGCTTGCGCCCGATACGACGGTTCAGCGTGTCTTTACCCTCTCGGAGAACCCGGATGGAAACGCCGCGCTTAAGCTTGCGAACCGGTGGTATTTTGAAAGCTCGCCCGCTGCCACGCAAGCCCAACACCTAGAGGACTGGCAGCAGCAACATGCCTTCGTCTTCGATTGCAGCGACCCGTGGCTCACTCGCCTTGTTGCCCATAGCCAAGCTGCCCGATGGCGAGGCGTCAATGCCCCCCCTGTCCCCAAAAATGGGGGGGATGCTAAGAAATGGTTTCCCGGCGGGGACTTTGACGCGTCTCTGGAGGAAGTAGCGTGCCCGGCGTGGGATCGTTGGGTAATTGAAACGCTGGTCGGCGTTTCGTCAGACGGTGAGACGCTCACGATTAGTCCCGATAATTTCTGGGGGCTCTCTAGTTTCTGTCCTTGTGCTGTCGCCGCCACCAGCGCCAGACGCGCCGTACGAATTTCTACGGGCACATCGTCGCGAAGCACCGGGCACTGGTCATAAAATGCGGAGAATAGCTTCGCAAGCTGGAACGTCCACTCCGCAACGGTCGCAGGCAGGTACTTCTCACCCGCCTCACGCACCGCATGGGGCATTCGCACAAGCTGCTTGAGCAGCGCCTGCTCGGCGGGATGCACCAATATGCCCCCCTCCTCCCAGGATTGGGAGGAGGGGCTGGGGGAGGAGGGTGCTTTGCGTAGAATACTCTTGCAGCGGGCGTGGGCGTACTGCAAGTACATCGCCGTGTTTCCTGTGTCGGCGAGCATCTTGTCCCAATCGAAGGTGATATTGCGATCTGGCCCCTGGAAGAGATCGGCGTAGATCACCGCCCCGACGCCTAGCGTCTCGGCAATCTCACCAAGCTCCGCCTCAGAAATCTCCGACTTGCCCTCGGTGACATTCTCGCGCATCTTGGCCTCGGCACGCTCCACGGCCTCGTCCAGCACATCGTTGAGGAAGACGACATTGCCCTCACGCATGGAGAACCGCCCGCCGTTGGGCGGCGAGACTTTCCCGAAGCTGATGTGAATGCTCACATCAGCGATCTTGGGGTAGCCCATGCGCCGGACGATCTCAAAGACCTGCTGAAAGTGCAGCTTCTGCTCAGCCCCCACCACGTAGATATTGCGCGCCGGAGCATAGTTTTTGAGGCGATAGAGACACGTCGCCGCGTCGCGGGTCTGGTAGAGCGTCCCGCCGTCGGACTTTTGCAAGAGGCAGCTTGGCAGCGAGTTCTCCCCAAACTCCACGACCAGTGCGCCACCCGCATCCCGAACCGCGACGCCTTTCTCCACGGCTTCGGCCATCACGCTCGGCATCTGACTCTCAAAGTAGCTCTCGCCGTGCTGGGTCGTAAAGCTCACCCCAAGCCGCTTGTAGGTGCCGCTAAACTCCGCCATCGTGATGTCAATTAGCCGCTGCCAGGTCTCTCTCGCCCACACATCGCCGTCTTCTAGCTTCTTAAACCAGGCACGGGCTAGGTCTTTGAGACTCTCGTCTTCTTTGGCCTCGTTATTAAACTTCGCGTAGACCTCCACGAGGCTCTGCACCGGGTCGGCATCGTCCCAAGGCGTGAGTTTCCAGAGATCAATGGCGGCGAGGAGCATCCCAAACTGCGTGCCCCAGTCGCCTAAATGGTTGTCCGCGATCACGTCGTAGCCAAGCGACTCAAAGATGAGCCGCAGGCTATGCCCAATCACGGTTGAGCGCAGGTGGCCGACATGCATCTTGCGGGCGATATTGGGCGAGCTGTACTCAACGATTACTTTCTCGCCATTTCCAACCGTCTTATCCTGCCCAAACGCATCTCCAAGTGCATTCACTTCGGCAAGCACCGCAGCGGCGAGCTTCTGAGGGTTTACGGTGAAGTTCACAAAGCCACCCGCCGCCTCAACCGTTGCCAGTAAGCCATTTCCAGGCAGCTGCACCGCCGCCGCCAGCTTCTGGGCAAAGACGGGCGGCGCTTCACCCGCCGCTTTGGCGGCAACAAAGACGGGGCACGCCAAGTCGGCCAGCTCCCGGTTTTTCGGCTCGGCAAGCGCGAGCTGTTCCGGCGCGATCAGGCCCGTGGCGACAAGTGCCGCGCCCGCCTGCTCCCGGAGCGTATCAAAGACATATTGCATGGGGATCAGTATATCGCGAGTGCCTACTCGACGATGATCTGCGGCTCGCCTGCTTCCACGCGCCCGATCACAGCGCGGGTCGGGACACCGCGTTTTTGGAGGGCGGCCAGGAGCGCCGCAAGCTTCGCTGGCGCGACGGCGATGCAGAGTCCACCGGAGGTCTGAGGATCGAAGAAGACCTCGCGCTGGTCTTTAGGAACTGAAGAATCAAACGTGACAAGCTCGGCGAGGTACTCAGCGTTGCTGACGCCTCCGCCGGTCGTGAAGCCCGCGCTTGCCAGCTCGCAGGCACGTGGGAGCATCGGGATGGCGTCGTTTTCTAGCCGTAGACGAACCCCGCTCTGTCGCGCAATGTGCGAGAGATGCCCGAGCAAGCCAAAGCCCGTGATGTCCGTGGCGGCGGCGATGCCCACCTCGCGCATTGCCTCAGCGGCAGCAGCGTTGAGGGTCGCCATGCTCTCGACGGCAACTTGCATCGTGGCCGAGTCCAGCTTGTCGAACTTGGCCGCCGTCATCAGAATCCCCGTGCCGAGTGGCTTGGTGAGCACCAGAATATCCCCAGGACGCGCTCCCGCATTGGTCGTGATCCGATCCGGGTGCACGGTACCCGTCACCGAGAGGCCGAACTTAGGCTCAGGGTCGTCCACGCTATGCCCCCCGGCTAAGTGAACGCCTGCAAGCTTTAGCTGATCCGCTCCGCCGCGCAGAATATCGGCGAGCACCTCACCTGGTAGCTCTTTGATGGGAAAGCACAAAATGTTCATCGCCGTCAGCGGGACACCGCCCATGGCGTAGACATCCGAGAGCGCGTTGGCGGCGGCGATCCTCCCAAAGTCGTAGGGGTTGTCCACGATGGGGGTAAAGAAGTCCAGGGTCTGGATGAGCGCGAGCTCCGGGCTGAGCCGAATCACGCCTGCATCGTCAGACGTGTCTAGCCCCACCAGAACATCGGGGTGCTTCTCCTGCGGCAGACCCGCCAAAATTGTCTTCAGAGCCGACGGCCCGATCTTGCTCGCTCAGCCCGCGCAGCGCACCCGCGCCGTCAGTCGCTGCGCCGCAAGCTCACGCTTATTGGGCTCTGTTGTGTTGTCCATTCTCCTGAAGATACCCGCATTGCAGGTCAGAGTCAATCAAAAAAACAGATGTTTGCTTTTTCGCGCTATTTTGGCTATACTGTGCTCACAGAAAGTGAGAAAAGGAAAGTAAGATGGCATCAGGATTTGGACTGTCCAACAAGGGCAAGCACAACAGCGCGGGTGAAGAAGTTCAGGATATTGACTGGGACAATCTTCCCGTGCCACAAAAAAACGGCTGGGGCATGCAACCGAGCAATGCCCCCACACCTCCGCCCACCACCGACGACGAGTGGCTAGACTCCCAGCTTCCTGCACACGAGGACGAGAGCCGTGGCGCACGGGTAAGCGACTTTGACGAAGACCAAGACGCGGGCAGTGAGCTCGGTGGGGCGCAGATGAAGACCAGTAAGAAGAAGCTCGACGACCCAACAGGCGGTGTGAAGGTCAAGAAAGCACCCCTTCCCCGATAGATATTTTCACGGAGCAGATCTAGGGAACCTTGTTGTAGTGCGGCCCGACCAGCCAGCAGTCAGGCCCCACAACGGCCTAGCTACTTGAAGCTGGGCAGGACAATGCCACGCAAAATCACTTTTTGAGCGGCGAGGAAGACGATAAGAATCGGGAGGGCGGCCAGCGTCAAGGCGGCGAAGATGACGTACTGGGGGGCATTGGACTGCAAGTTGTAGAGCGCCACCATGATCGTCCACATCTTCGGGTCTTGACAGACAACCAGCGCGAAGAGAAACGCCCCGTAGGCTCCGGTGAAGGCATTGAGCGCGATGACAGAGAAGATCGGCAGCGAGAGCGGGAGCGTGATCCGTGCAAACATCATCAGCTCGGTCGCGCCATCGAGGATGCCCGCTTCGTAGAGCTCTTTGGGGAGTGAGTCGAAGAAACCTTTGAGCAAGAAGATCGAGTAGCCGCTGGCAAGGCCAGGGAGAATCAGAGCGCCGAAGGTATTGAGCAGCCCCAGGCTCTTGAGCATCAGAAAGTTCGGGATCATGGCCACTTCGGCGGGAAAGGCCATGGTCGCCAGGAGAAACATCAGCACTTTGTAGGTGTAGGGCAGCGGGTAGCGCGAGAGCGCGTAGGCACACAGCGGGTTGACGATGAGTGCTCCCAGGATCGAGAGGACACAGAACACCACCGTGTTAAAGAGCGTACGACCGCTCTGCCCGCCGGTCATGAGCTGGCGGTAGACATGGACAAAGTTGCGGCCTGCAAAGTCGCGGCGTAGCTCGGAGCCGTGGCCCTTGACGAAGGCAAGGTCGGCGAGTGCTTGGGGAGGCTGGGCAGCGGGGTCGCCTAGCTTCTCGCGCCATAGGGTCTCGGGGGTTACGGCCTTGAAGGCACTGATGGGGGCATCGGTCTTGATAAACTCCATCCAGTCCGTCAGTGAGATACCATCGGCAGGAGGCGCGGCGGGCAGCGGGACTTGTGGGCGCTTGCGCTTGGTGAGAAACGCCTGCCACGCGGGTGCGGCACTTACCTCGATCTGGAGCATGCGGAGTGGGAACTTGGTGCGCATAAACGCCTCCCAGTCCGTGTAGCTCGCTCCTGCGGGAGCTTTGGGCGAGAGAGTCAGGGCGCTCCAGTCCGCAATATCGGTTTTCCAGGCAGCGTTCAGGCCTTCTAGCTTCCCCTGGTACACATCCTCCTTGAGGTATTTTCGCCAGAGCGCATCCCCAAATGTCGGGATGAGGTAGTTCTTCGGGAGGCTCCGGCGGAACTCCTGCCAGTCCTTGACCTTGGGGCGCTCACTCTGGGGCATCCACGCCCGAAGTGCGGGTTTCTCAATCGGGGCGGTGATGGTCTCAAACCGGACATTTTCCTCGCGCCAGGTTTTATTGACGGCATCAATATCGTTGTTGTATTTTTGCCGGAGCCAGTCTCGAAAGCGCATCAGAAGCGGCGCAGGGGCGTTTTCATGCTCCCCAAAGCCCGCCCGCAAGAGGCTTTCTGGGAGACTCGCCACAAACGCGTCCCACTCCCCCACTTTATCCGTATCGCCTGTCGGAAGAGGCACCTCCGCGACTTTTTTATAGTCCGCGTGGTGGGCCGCGTTGAGCTCGTCTATGTTATTGGCGTAGCGATCCTCAAGGTACTTGACATAGAGCGCCGAATCTTCGCGCCAGTAGGCAGGGATCAGCCGAGCAGGAGCGTAGTCGTTGAAGTCCGACTGGCTCTTGGTGGCCGTCGAGAGCATCAATAAAAACGGATAGAGAGTCGTGACCGCACCAAGGCTGAGCACGAGATATAGTGCCGCAAGCCCCGCACGAACCTTAAACGAGTTTCTCCCAATCGGCGAGATGTGCATCTATTTTCGGCTAGCCAGGAACTCTTCTTCTTTGGCCGTAAGCTCATCGGGGGTGATACGCTTGGCCTCGCCGGGGGCAAGATCCGCGACCGCAACAAGAATGGCGTAGTTGAGAGCGAATTTCTTCTCCGCCCCCGTCAGGCGGTTTCGTGCTTCCTCAGAGAGCCCATCGAGCCACTTGGTTTTCATGGCCTTCTCGTTCTCTTCGTGGCGCTTGCGAAGCTCCGTCGGAAGCGCATCACGGTCTACCAGCACCGACGCTTCCTCATCGTAGACTTTCAGGATCGTGCCGCTCATGCCAGCGTAGTGAGGATAGTAGAGTCCGCTCTTGATATCAGCGGGAGTTTGTTCGCGCACGGCGATTGTAACGGTGTCGCCGGAATTGATCTTGGCCATGCGGGTATTATACCCGCATGGAATCCTACGAGCACTTTCGCATCGCAGTCTGGGTCTTTGGCATCCCCACGATTATCGCCCTCACCATCCGCGCGATCCGAAAGATGCGGGCCATCAAAAAGCGCCACGAGGAGCTACTGGAAGAGGCGGAGCGCAACCCCCAAAATCCTCATCAGGCCCTCGCGGAGCTCTATGCAGAGCCCCAGAAGCAAAGACGCTAGCGAATCAGCACATCACCGGGCTTGTTTGATCTTGGTGTGACAAGCGCGGGTAGTGGATGGTCGAACTCCAGCTTGATGACCGGTGTCGTATCGGCGAGGGTATTGGTAGCCAAGCCCGTGAGCCTCAGAAAGGCTTGGTGCTCCACATGGTCGCTTGGGGTCATCTCCAGGGAAAAGGCAACGGGCTTGCCTGTATTGAGGAGAGTGGCCCGTGCCGGGGCAATAGCAAGCGGCTTGAGCTTGATGGCGCTTCCCACCAAGTCCGTGTGGCAGATAACATAGAGCGTATTGGCTTTTCGGGTGAGTAAAACGCTCTTATTGGCCGCAAGCTCCGAGCAGGGCGTCGTGCCCTCAAACGCCTCGCGCACGGCCTTGTACCAGCGCCCTATCCGCTTGAGAATCCCCGCAGACTCCACTGGAATCGTGCCGTCGCCCTTTGGCCCGACATTGAGCAGGTAGTTGGCATCCCGCGCCCGAAACTTAGCAATCGAGCGCATCAGGTGCCGGTCGGTGTAATAGTCCTCGTTTTTTCGCCAGCTCCAGCTCTCCATCCCCACGGACTGACAGGCCTCCACGCGTCGCATAAAGTCCACTTTGCTCTCGTAGTCGCGCTCGGGGGTGCCAAAATCGCCCTCATCGTAGCCCCGGTCGTTGATCACGGCCTTGGGCTGGAGCTGACGGATGAGTGCGTTGATGCTCGTGTCGCGGTGCAGGTCCACGTTCATGTCCCACCAGAAGCCATGGAGCTCGCCATAGTGGGTGCAAAGCTCGCGCACCTGCCCCCGCACAAACTCCGTGTAGGCCAGTAAGTCGGGGCTGTCTTCTGGCTGCGCGGGGATCTCGTGGTGCCGCCCCTGGTTGGGGTAGCTCGGGTGGTGCCAGTCCGCGATCGAGTAGTACAGACACAGCGGGAACTTGCGCCTCTGGCACGCCTCAGCGAGCAGCTTGACGATATCTTTGCCGTAGGGCGTGTTCATCGTGTTGTAGCGCGTGAGCTTCGTGTCCCAGAGGCAGAACCCATCGTGGTGCTTGGTAGTGAGGCAGAGATACTCCATCCCCGCCTCCTGCGCCAGGTCCAGCCACGCCTCGGGACTGAACTTCGTCGGGTTCCACTGCGCCGCAAGCTTTGTGTACTGGCTGCGTGGCACCCGCCGCCTCCACTGTTCCTGCTCGTGCCAGCCATTTATCGCGTAGAGCCCCCAGTGCACAAACATCCCGTAGCGGCGCTCAAACCACCAGTCACGTCCATCACCAAATCGCGGAACCAGGCTATTCATGACCCTATTTTAGCTTAAAACATCGCGTGAAGCCGCCCTAAAAGTGCCTCCGTGTCGTCCCAGCCCAGACAGGCATCCGTGACGGACTTTCCGTAGACCATCTCGGGGCTGATGCTCTGTTTCCCTCCCACTAAGTTGCTCTCGATCATCACGCCTAGGAGCGACTTATCGCCCTCTAGCCGCTGACGGCCGATCTTCTCGGCGACAAAGGGCTGGCGCTCCGGGTCGTAGCCGGAGTTGGCATGGCTGGCATCCACGACGATACCCGGGGGCAGGCTCACTTTATCGAGACACGCTACTGCGCGGGCGACACTGACTCTATCGTAGTTGGGCTGGCTCTTCTTACCACCCCGCAGGATCAGACACACATCCGAGTTGCCCGGCGTGCGAATCACGCAGCAGCGGCCCTCTTCGTTGAAGCCCAAGTAAGAGTGCTGGCTCTGCGCCGACTGCATCGCATCCAGCGCGATCTGGAGCTCACCATCCGTGCCATTTTTGAAGCCTACCGGCATGGGCATGCCGCTCGCCATCGCGCGGTGTGGCTGGCTCTCGGTGGTGCGGGCTCCAATCGAGCCAAACGAGATCAGATCGGCGAAGTAGTCGGGAGTCGCGGTATCTAAGAGCTCGGTGGCGACAGGCAAGCCCAGCTCCGTTATTTTGACGAGAAGCTTTCTTGCCCGGCGTAGCCCCTCGCTCATGTCGTAGGTGCCATCCAAGTGCGGATCGTTGATGAGCCCACGCCAGCCCACGGTGGTGCGTGGCTTCTCAAAGTACGTCCGCATGAGCACCACCAGCTTATCGGCGTATTTTTCCGCCAGCGGAGCGAGGCGGCGCGCGTAGTCGAGGGCGGCCTCCGGGTCGTGGATGGAGCAAGGGCCGGTGACCACGAGAAAGCGGCTGTCCTGGCGGCTCAACAAGCGCTGAATCGCCACTCGTCCCGCATTGACCGTGTGGTAGGCAGCGGCACTCACCGGAAACTCTTCCCGCAGAATCGCGGGGGCAGGAAGGACGGTGCGCACCACGGCGCGTTCATCACGTTTGTCGACAATCTGATCCATGGATTTCTTCTCTTTTCAAAAAACAAAAAGCCCGCTCCGGTTGTTTCCGGGCGGGCTTAGCTCTGGTGTCTGGCGACGCTACAAAGCAGCTTCCTCCCGGTTTGGGAAAAAGTAAAAGCTAAAATACCAAAAGCTATTGTTTGTGCGTGCCATGTGTTGGGCTTACTGTATCATGCTCAGTATGGTTTTGCACGAGTCGGTGCATCGTGGAACCAGAATACTCTTTTTGTCGTCAGAATTAAAAACATGTCACTCTCGGAAATTCAGCCCAAGCGCCTTGCCCACACACTCTTCTTAGACTTTGTCGGCTACTCACGGCTCACCGCCGACTCACAGGCGGCTGTCCAAGTGGTGCTGCAAAACCTGGTCTATAATCTTCCTGCCTTTCAAGCGGCTCGCAACGACAGCCAGCTGATGGTGCGTAAGACCGGCGATGGAATGGCGGTCGTTTTCTTCCAAGACATAGAGTTCCCTCTTGCCGCTGCCGTCGCCTTGGATGAAGTGATCAAGCACCAGTCCTCAGGCCTCCGGGAGCAGGTAGGCGCACCGTTCCGTCTGCGCATGGGGATTCACTCCGGCCCGGTTGTGATCGTGGACGAAGACGGCGATGGGATTATGGATGTGGCGGGCGAGGGCATCAATATCGCCCAGCGCGTCATGGACTGTGGCGATGAGGGGCATATTCTCGTCTCGGCTGCTGTCTTTAATGCCGTTGCCGAAAAAGAACACTGGAAGTCGCTTCTTCACGATCTGGGGATTGTTCGGGTAAAGCACGACGAGCTGGTGCACCTCTACAACCTCACGGGGCAGCGACCCGATAGCACGATCATGGGCTTTGAGGGGCTCCCTCGTAAAGTCCACGAAGCGCGTGCTCGCATTCAGCAGCTTGTCGAACAAGAAAATAACCGAGAGCAGACCGAAAACCGTGCCACTCTCACCAACTACGCGCTCCGTGCCGCCTTGTTAGTGGGCGCTTTTGTGCTGGTCGGCAGCCTGCTTTTCCTGCTCTGGCGCAACAGTACCATCAATAGCGGTGAGGTTAAGCACGTCGCCGAGGTCATCCGCAAGAACAAGCTCGCACAAGAAAATAAAAATAAAACAGCGCCTGCGGTCACTCTAGCAACCCCAGCTCCGACCAATCCGTCAGAGAGTGCCAGTGCGATCGTCCATGCCCGTGTCCCCAATGTCGTGGGGATGCAGCGGACGGATGCAGAGAAAGCCCTTGCAGGCTTTGGCTTGACCCTAAGCCTCTCCCCGCAGACCCCTGAGGTGGGGAACGCCACGGTTCCTGCAGGGAGTATCGTTAATCAGTCTCCGCCGCCGGGTGAGCAGAATGTCCGTGGGGGCGTTGTCTACGTCACTCTGGCCAAAGGCGCAGGCACCCCGGTAGCCCCCACGCCAGAGCCACCGCCGCAGAGTGCCTATACGGGAGTCCTCGTAGATGGGCGCAGCTTTACGCAGCTAGCCAATGCGCAGACCGCAGGGCTTTTCGGCCCCAACGACGCCCCGCTCTACTCGGCAGCGAGCATGACCAGTGACGAAGTTGAGGCCATTCAGCAAGCCGGGATCAATCCGCTTCGGCTCACCGCGATCGTGGCGGGCCCGAACGGGGTTGGTCTCTCAGCGGAGGACGTCGAAAAGCTCCGCGCCCTCCCCGAGACGATCCGCGCCAAGACCGTCATCTTGCGCCCCTAGCCCGATCGCGTCGTGCCCGTGCGCTGAGTAGCTCACAGCGGGCGTTGATAACATTGCTCTGAGCCTGCGTCAGAGCGGCTTGGGCATCGGCGAGGTCTAAGAGAGGTGAGACGGTGCCCTCACTCACCCCGGCGTTGTACTTCACCCGGGAGAGCCGTGCCGCCTCTTGAGCCGTCGCCTCCACTTGCAGTGCGACCGCGAGCCGCGCCTCCGCATCGCGGGTGTTGAGAACCGCTTGCCGAACTTCCAGGGCAACCGCCTCTTCCGCTTGGCTCAGCGCCGCCTGAGCGGACTCTTTTTCCGCCTCGGCTTGCTGTCTTCGTGCACGGGCCATGCCACCATCACTCAATGGAACCGTGATCCCCACCGCGACTTGCGCAATATCCCGCACGGAGAGCGCTCCGGCATTGGGGTTGTACTGGCCCCCGAGGGAGATTCCCATGCTCGGCAGGAGACTGCGCTGTGCCAGCTTCACTCCCAGCTCGGAGGCGCGAATGCCTGCCCGCGCTTGCAGAAGCTCCGGGCGCTGCGCGAGAGCCTGGTTGCGGAGCACGACTTCATCGGCTTCGTTGGCGTCTGTTTTATTTGGAAGAGCAAGCTCGGCTAGCGAGAGTGCCGTCTCCAGCGGCAGCACGAGCTTGGTTGCCAGCGCGGCCCGTGCCAGCGCCACGCCATTCTCAGCTTGCAGTAAGCGCTGCTGAGCCTCCGCAAGCCCTGTCTGTGCTCGGAGCACATCCAGCCGAGGCGCGATTCCCGCACGCTGGCTGGCCTCGGCGTCTTTGAGGCGCTGCTGGGCCGTCTCTTGCGCTGCTTTTGCGACTTGCAGCAGGGCTTGCCCACGCGTTAGCTCGTAGCAGGCGAGCCGGACATCTAAGGATACCTCTTGGCGTGCCTTCTCCACCCCAAGCTGGGCGATAAGTTCGTCAAGCTGGGCCGCACTCTTGGCGGTGCTCAAGAGCCCTACGATGTCCAGAGGCAGGGTCGCGGAGGCGGCGTACTGCGCTTGTTCCAGATAGGCTCCCTGGATGGTCGCTGGCCCCGCTGCAAAGCGCTGCCCTCGATTGAGGCGCACTAAGTTGGCACTAACACCAGCGGTGGGGCGCAGTGCGGCCCTTGCCTCGGTCGTCTTTCCGGTGGCACGATGCAGGCTCGCCTCGGCAAGCTGAATGCTCCGGCTTCGGCTGAGCGCTTGCGCCACCGCCTGATCCACCGTGAGCAGCTGCGTTTGCGCCTGTGCGGGGAGCGTCGTCAGTAAGAGTAGCATTACAGCACTTGGTGCTGCAATGCGCCGTGCTTCGCCTCGGGCCAGCAGGGCATAGACACTTGGGATGACGATCATGGTGAGGAAAGTCGAGACAAGCAGCCCTGCGATAATCGCCCAGTCGAGTGGTGGCCAGAGCTTACTGCCCGAGTAGGCTTGTGGCAGGAGCGCCCCGACCGAGAGAAGCACTGTCAGTAGGATCGGGCGCAGGCGGCGGCGGCTGGCATCCACGAGCGCATCCGCCATGGAGATTTGCTGGTGGCGCTGCTCCTCTTGGGCGTAGTGAAAGACAAAGATCGTGTGGTTGGTCACAATTCCCCCCAGCGCGGCGATCCCTAGAAACGCCATGAAGCCAAAGTTCTGATGTGCGAGAAAGAGTCCCGGCACGGCACCAATCACCCCGAGCGGCACGGAGGCCAGGATCGCGGTGACAATCGGCACAGAGTTGAACTGCACCATCAAGACCACTAAGTTAAAGACAAAGGCCACGGCAAAGACCACGATCATATTGACAAACGACTTATTTGCCTCTTCTTGCTCGCCGCCGTAGCCCAGCGCCACAGTCTCGGTGAGGGGCTGTTTTACCAGTGACACCTTGAGGTCATCGACAATGGCGGAGGCCAGACGAGAGCCATCGAGATAGGCGCTGACGGTGAGTGTCTGCTGCCCGTTGCGCCGGACAATGCGTCCCTCACCGGGGGTCAGCGCAAGTGTCGCCACTTGCTGGAGCTGGACGCCACCGGGCAGGTAGAGATCCCGCAGGCTCTCAGGCGACACCCGCTCCTGGAGCTCGCCACGGAGCTCGATAGGGATTTCCTTATCGCCCTCCCGCAAGAGCGAGACGACCTGGCCCGTGTAGGCAAGGCGCGCAGTCTGGGCCACCACCGCCGACGACAGCCCAAGTGCAGCGGCCCTGTCTTCATCCACGTTTACTTTAAGCTGAAGCGGGAGCTCACCGTAGCTATTATGGACACTATGCGTCCCTGCGATCCCATTGAGCCGGGCTTCCAGCTCTGTTGCCGCACGCCGCAGGCTCTCCACAGAGCTACCCGTCACGCGTACCGCAACAGGTGCCCCTACCGGTGGGCCTTGTTCGAGCTTTTTGGCCGTCACTCGCGCCTCAGGAACGGCGACTCGGGCGGCGCTCTGAACCGTAGCGACCAGTGGGCCGGTCTGCTCCAGGGTCTCTGTATTGACGATAAGCTGGGCGTAGTTGGCCGTGGGGGTCTCGGGCGAGATATTGTAGTAGAAGCGCGGCCCCCCCTGCCCGATATAGCTCACGAAAGAGACAATCCCTTTCTGCTCGGCTAAGAGCGCTTCCACTTTCTTGACGGCTCGCTCGGTGGCCCGAATATCGCGGCCTTCTGGGAGCCAGATATCTACGACAAACTGGTCGCGCTCGGCGGGTGGGAAGAAGGCAAAGCCAAGCCTTGGGATCAGGGAGACAGCCCCAAAGAGCGCGAGTGCAGCGATTCCTACCACGACACCGGGCCGACGGAACGCGCTCTGCGCCAGGCTTGCTTTCCCCTCGCGGAGGGCGTCCACACCCCGGTCCAGCCCACGCTGGATCGCCGTTTTCTTTTCGTCGTGCCCCGCCCGCAGAAAGCGAAAGCAAAGCAGCGGTAGCACCGTGAGATTGAGCAGCACCGAGACCACCAGCGAGAGGGCAGTGACCAGTCCCAGATCGCGGACAAAGTCTCCCACGCCACCTGGAAGAAACGCCAGCGGCAGAAACGAGCTAATTGCCACTAAGTTCGCGGTGAGAAAAGGCCCCCGTAGCTCGTCGGCACCGAGAATCGCGGCCTGCTCACGAGCGAGCCCAGACGAGAGTTTCTCCTCGATGTTGTCTAGGACCACGATACTGTTGTCCACGACCAGAGCGAGGGCGATGATCAGCGCCGCGATACTCATCTGCTGGACCTCGCGGCCCGTGAGCCACATGGCCGCGAACGTGGCCAGCATCGAGAGCGGAAGCATCACCCCCACTAAGAGCGCCGAGCGCCAGCCCATGAAGGCGAGCATCACCAAGAAGATAATTCCGACGGCGAGGAGCAGCTCGTGAAAAAAGCCATCCACGCGGCGCTCCACGGACTTGGGGAGGTTATTCACCGTGGTGATCTTCGCCCCGGCGGGCAGTGCCAGCTTCCGGACGACTTCTTGGGCTTTCTTTCCCAGCTCGGAGATATTGCCCCCCTTGCGCATGGTTATGCTCACGCCCACGGAGGGAGCACCGCTGACCCGAAACAGAGAGCTGGGTGGGTCGGCAAAGCCCCGCGTGACCGTGGCGACATCGCGCAGGTAGACCGGCGCCCCTGTCTCCGACGCTCCCACGACTAGATTTTCCAGCTCGGCAAGCTCCGCGAGGTTTCCCGTGGGGGTCAGAGTCAGTCGGGTATCCCCTGCGGTGGCTGAGCCCCCCACGTCAGGTAAGACATTCTTGCGCGAAATCGCTGCCGCAATGCTATCCGTTGTCACAGCTCCACCCCGTGCCGCCAGCCGCTGGGATGAAAGCGCGACAGTGATGACTTCTTGCTCAGCCCCTAAGAGCTGTGTCTCCCCCACTTCAGGGAGAGGCTTGAGCTGGTCGCGGAGCTGCTTAGCGAGCACTTCGAGCTGGCATGAGCTGGCACCTGGCTGGGTCACGGCAAAGATCAGCGCAGACGTATCGGCAAACCTATCGTTCACGGCAACACTCACCACACCGGCAGGCAGCTGTGGCTTAAGATCGGCGCTACGCTTACGGAGCTGATCCATGAGCTTGTCGAGCGTGTCGGTCATCCGATCCGCTGCCTCCACTTGAATCACCGCAACACCGGGCCGCGATGTGGAAGTGACATTGCCCACATCATCAATCTCACGAAGCGTCCGCTCCAGCTTCTCGGTGACTTGCAGCTCCACTTGCGACGCCGATGCGCCCGGATAGAGGGCGACCACTTGTGCAAAGCGTCCTTTGAGATCGGGGTCTTCGCGGCGCGACATCGTAAAGAGCCCCGTAAGGCCCAGCGCCAGAACCAGAAGTGCCAGAAGCACCGTCACCGGGCGGTAGGCAAAAGCAAGCTTTGTCGGGCTCATTTCGTCCCTTCCCCTTTGATCTGTACAGACGCGCCCTCGGTCAGGCGCTGTGGGGTCGCGGCAAGCACTTCGCCACCCAAAAGTCCGGAGCGCACCGCCACTTGCTCACCCTGGACGCTGCCGGTGACAATATCCTGGCGCTTTGCCCTGCCGTCTTCCAGCAAGAAAACATACGACTTCTTGCCATCCGTCGCGACAGCTGAGACAGGTACAAAGACCGCGCTAGAGCGACGCGTCGGCGCAAGTGCGAGCCGGATGACCATGTTGGGCAAGAGCACCTCTCCCGGATTTTCGACGCGAACCTCGATAGCAAACGCCCGTGTCCGAGGATCGGCCTGGTAGCTGACGGTCTCAATCCGCCCTAAGAAGCGCTTTCCAGGCAAGGCATCTGCGGTCAGCGACACGCTCTGGCCGGGACGAAGTGCCAGCCGCCCCGCCTCAGGCACGGCAAAAGTAGCCTTCACGCGACTCAAGTCCCCTAATCTGGCAATCGGCGCTCCGGGCGAGACAAGCTGCCCACTCTCGGTGAGCTTGGCGAGCACGCGCCCCGCAAACGGCGCGACGATCCGGTGCTTCGCAACCAAGAGCTGCGCCTGCTCCACGCTCGCCGCCGCACGGGACTCTTGTGCTTTCAGACCCTCGATCTGCCGCCGGATGGTCTCTAACCGTGCAGGCCGCGTCCCCGCAACCCGGAGCTGTGCCTGCGCGGCGTCCTTCTGCGCCTGGAAACTCGCAACACCCGCACTCGCCTGCGCCACTCCCGCCGACGCGGACCGAATGTCTTCGTCGCGAGCCCCCTCTTTAGCAAGCGAGAGCCCCTGCTCAGCGGCAGTTTTGCGAGCCGCCGCCGCCTCTTGCGCTGCCTGCACTCGATCCAGCGCCTGCTGGCCGACCACACCCTCTTTCAGCAAAACGGCGATGCGATCCCGCTCTTTGGTGGCGAGCCGCTCATCCGCTTGCGCTTGTGCCAGCGCGGCCTCGGCCTGGAGCAGCTCTTGGGCTCGAGTGGCGGAGCGAGCCTTTCGCTCGCTCTGTGCTGCCTGAGTCGCCTGCGCCACCGCCCCACGCTCTCCCGCCTCGGCCTGCGCGAGCTGGGCTCGCGCGGCTTGCTGCCCCGCATCGGTCTCCACCACGGCCCGTGTATACTCCGCCTCTGCCTGCCGCCGCCCGGCCTGGCTCTGCTTTAGCCCCGCCTCGGCCTCGTGGAGTGTGGCAATCGCGACACTGGCATCGAGGTGTGCCAGAAGCCCACTCGCTTCCACGCGCGCTCCCACCGAGATCGGCAGAGCGCTAATCTTCGCCGCCACCTCCGAAGAAACTGTCGCGATGCGATACGGCTCGATCTGCCCACTAATCTGAGTATTAGATTGTGATTCCACCGGAATTCCGGCGGCGGCAGGCATCTCCTGTGGCGCTTGCGCTGTTGTGCGAGCACAGCCACTAGCAAGCCCCAGCAGAGTGAGTGCTCCAAAATGGATCGTTTTTATATACATCATTATTTTCCTTTACACCGTTAACATTGAGTTAAAAAATTAGTGCACCAAAAAACCGCGTAGGCTTGCCTCGGCGACACTCTCGAAAAACGCAGCATGGTACTCGTCGGGGAGCATGGCCAGCCGCCGCGCCAGTGCGAGGGCGGCGGCTCCGTGAATATGAGCCCAGATGGTGTGCGAGACCACGATCTCGGGCTGGTCGGTGCGAAACTGACCGCTCGCCATCGCCTGCGTCACCGCACTACGGATAAAGTTAAACGCCTGCATCCCTGACTCGGGCTTGGGGCCAAAAGCTTTCTCAAAATCTTCGTCGCAGAGCTCGAACATCAGCGCGTAGTACTGGGGGTGGTTGCGTGTGAAAGCAAAGTAGCAGCGTGCCCCCTGCCGCAGGCGCTCGACCGGGTCTTCGATCTGAATCTGGTGCATCTGGGTGCAAAGAAGCTCAAAGCCCTCTCCAATCAGCGCGGCTAGTATCTCGTTCTTATCTTTGAAGTAGAGATAGATCGCCGTGGGAGAGTACTCGATGCGCTCCGCGATCTTGCGTAGCGAGACAGCGGCAAAGCCGTGCTCCACGAATAAATCGCGTGCAGCATCCAGGATCGCCCTCTGGAGGTTCTCCCGCTCTCGTTTTCGTCTATCTGTACTTCCCATCACTTAACACCGTTAAGTTTACACTGTAAACTATTTTTCCGCAAGTGGGTTTCCGTCACGGAGTGAAAAATCCGCAAACTCAAAGCCCGGCCCGACGGTGCAGCCCACCAGCGTGTACTCTCCGAGCGAGCGTGCCGCCTGCCAAGCCCCTGCAGGAACCGTGTGTGTTGGTGACTGCCTCTCCCCAACAGGCCCCAGAATCCAGCGCTCGTCATCGCAGAGTAGCTCTAGGGGTGCGCCTTCATAGAAGTGCCAGACTTCGTCGGAGAGCACTTGGTGCCAGCGCGAGTAGGCGCCAGCAGGCAGCAAAAAATAGATGGTGGTGAGCGCTGAGCGAATCGGACGACCATCGCTGGGCGTGACGGTCTTGGCCGAGCGAAAGACCTCGCGAAAAAAACCGCCCTCGGGATGGGGTGTGAGCTGGAGAGTTTCGATCAGCTCCTGGGCACGTGGATGCATCGCTCCCAGTGTAGCTGATTTTGACGATACAATAGCGGCGTTATGCTGGATATCCGACGAATTCGCACCGAAACTGATGCCATTAAGGCCAACCTTGCCAAGCGCGGCGAGGACACAAGCAAGATAGATGCCCTTCTGGCACTCGATATCACGCGCCGCGAAAAACAAAGCGAGTGGGAAGTGCTACGCGCCGAGCAAAACAAGCTTGGGCCACAGATCGCCGCCGCCAAGAAAACCGGTGAGGATGCCGCGCCGATTTTGGCCCGCTCAGGCGAGCTGAAATCCCGCCTCCAGAGCCTCGATGAGGAGCTCAAGTCCCTCGACCCCGAACAAGAAGCACTGCTCTCCAAGCTTCCCAACTTGGTCTTAGATGATGTGCCTGAAGGTGGCGAGGAGTGTAACGCGGAGATTCGCGGGGCAAACAAGCCGCTCCGCGAATTTGACTTCGAGCCCAAGGCGCACTGGGATATTGCTGCAACTCTTGGCCTCTTCGACACAGAGCGTGGGGCAAAACTCAGCGGCAGCGGGTTTGTGCTCTACACCGGAGTCGGGGCGCGGCTCCAGCGTGCGCTGATCAACTACATGCTGGATCTGCACACTCTCGTGCATGACTACACCGAGCTCGGCGTCCCGTACTTGCTCACCCGTGAGTCCGTGACCGCGTCAGGCCATATCGTCAAGTTCGCCCCCGAGATGTACCACGATGCCGAAAGCGATCAGTTCTTTGTACCAACGGCTGAGCCTGCCCTCGTCAATGTCCATAGAGGCGAGCTCCTAGAGCCCGGCGTCTTGCCCATTAAGTACGTCGCGCACACCCCCTGCTGGCGCCGCGAAGCCGGGGCGGCAGGCAAAGACACCCGTGGTCTGCAGCGTGTCCATCAGTTCGATAAAGTAGAAATCTTCCAGTACACCCTCCCCGAAGAGAGTGCCAGCGCACAAAACGAGATGGTGCAGCAAGCCTGCGCCGTGCTCGATGGCCTCGAAATCCCCCACCGCCTGCTGCTGCTCGCCGCTGGCGACACAAGCTTCTCGATGGCCCGCACGATTGACATTGAGGCCTGGGCACCCGGTGTCGGCAAGTGGCTCGAAGTCTCGTCGGCGTCGGATGGCACGGACTTCCAAGCACGCCGCGCCAATATTCGCTTCCGGCGCGAGGCCGGTGCAAAACCCGAGTTTCCGCACCTGCTCAACGCGTCAGGAACCGCGCTCGCTAGAGTCTACGCAGCGCTTCTGGAGACCCACCAAAACGCTGATGGCAGTGTCACGGTTCCGGCGGCGCTTCGTCCGCACTTAGGTGGCTTGGAGAAGCTGGAGCCAAAGTAGGACACGAAGATGAGCACAAACACCGCCCGTAAGTTCACCCTGGAAGAGTACATCGCCATAGAGGAAGCCTCGGAGATTAAGCACGAGTTCCGCGACGGCAAGATTCTAGCGATGGCAGGGGCCGCGCCAGATCATGTCGGAATCGTCTCTGACCTAACCTATCTGATCCGCTCCCAGCTCCGAGGCAACCAATGTCGCGTTTATGCCGCAGACTTACGTGTCCGTGTCACACCGGAGGGGCGCTACTCCTACCCTGATTTAGTCGTGGTCTGCGGCACTCCCGTCTTTGACGATACCAAGCCGCAGGCGTTGATCAACCCAACGCTCATTATCGAGGTACTCTCGGACTCCACAGCGGCCTACGACCGGGGTGATAAGTTTCACGACTACCGGCAAGTCCCCACCCTAACGGACTATGTTCTCGTCGCGCAAGACCGAGCCTACATTGAGCACTACCAGCGCCAAGGGGAGAGTGAGCTATGGCTGTATCAGGCGGCAGAGGGCCTAGACGCGACTTTACTGATCAGCGGCCTCAATCTCTCGCTTCCCCTCGTGGATGTCTACGCCCAAGCAGATGGAATCGCGTGATCCGCGCGGTTCTGTTCGATCTCGACGACACGCTCTGTGACGACACGGGGCAGATGTTTGAGAGCATCCGTGAGGTCGCCGGGCTTGTGCCCGGCGGCGATCCCGAGACAATCGCGCAAGGGTACTGGCGCATCTCGCATCGGTTCTGGACCTACGAGATTCACACGCGCCCACCTGAGCCGCTGGAGAGTATTCGCGAGCTGCTCTGGCAGCAGACACTAGGCGAGGCGGGCGTCACGCACTCGCCGGCGCAGCTCAAGCTTCTTGCGGCACGCTACGGCGAGGCGCGGGAGAAGACCCCGCCGCCTTTTCCCGATGCCGAGCACACGCTCATACAGCTCAAAGCGCGTGGTCTCAAGCTTGGCATCGTCACCAACGGCGTCTCCGAGTCCCACACGGGCAAGCTGGCGCGGCTTGGTCTCGGGCACTTCTTCGACACCGTGCTCATGCCCGATCAGACCGGCTTCGCCAAGCCCGACCCGCGCCAATTTCATCTCGCCTGCCAGCGCCTTGGGGTAAATCCCGAGCATACCGCCCACATCGGCGACTCTCTCGTCTCGGATGTGGGTGGTGCACGGAGCGCGGGGCTCACCGCGATCTGGTACAACCCAGCAAACAAATCCCGCCCCGAAACAGCGTCTGAACCGCACCACACAGTTCAGACGCTCGCAGAGCTTCTCGAGATCACCGCCCGTTAGAGGGGCGGTGCTGGAGAGCCTACGGCTGCGAAGGGCGTGCCGCCCATACAGATTTTATGGCCCGAAGCGGCCTTTGTAGCGCCGCGCTATCCAGTCCCGCCGTTCTAATCGGCGGGACTAAAGCCGAGGGCTAGACCGTCCAGCCTTTGGGGAACTTTGGCTTGATGAGCGCCGCCGCTTTCGCACTGCTGGCCTTGAGCTTTTTCGCGTCCCAGTCGAAGCCCTCTTGGGCGCGGTAGGCAGTGTTTCCTAGAAGCACAGTCTCCGTCATCGGGCCGGAGTAGCCAAAGTGGCACGTCGCGGGCTTACCGCCCTGAATCGCCTCGATCCACTCTTTATGGAAGCCCGGCGACTTGGGCACTTTAACGGTCGGTTCGCCCTCCACGCCGATCAGCTGCGCTTTATCAAAGCCGCAGAGGAGCATGCCCTTCTCGCCGATAAAGAGGTTGTTCATGCCCTTGGGGTCGAGGTTTTTCTCTTTCAAGATCGCAGGAGTACCCTGGTACCAGTGGAGCGTGATGTCTTTCTCGTACTTAAAGCTGACGTGAAACTTGGTGGGCGTGGTCACCGCGTGGAGCGGGTCACCATCGTGGAAGTTCACGCGGGTTGGGTACGTGAGCCCCAGCGCCCAGAACGGAATGTCTAAGATATGACAGCCCCAGTTGCCCGCCTCACCCGTGCCGTAGTCCCAGAAAAAGCGCCATTTATACGGGACAATCTCCGCCGTGTAGGGCCGCTGAGCCGCGGGGCCAAGCCAGAGATCGTATTTCAAGGTACTGGGAACCGGCGGCGTGTCGGTGGGAACGGGCGGCATACCTCGGTTACTGGCGATCCAGCTATGCACCTCGGTGACGCGTCCGATCAGCCCAGACTGGATAATCTCCACGGCCTTATGGATCGCCGGGAGCGTGTGGCGCTGCACGCCAAGCTGGGTTGCCACGCGTTTCTCCGCCGCGAGTTTGGTCAGCTCCCGTACCTCCCAGACCGAGTGCGCCATCGGTTTCTCAAGATACACATGCTTGCCCATCGAGAGCGCCCGGTGCGCAGGGTGAAAGTGGGTATGATCGGGGGTGGCGATCACGACGGCATCAATCTCTTTGGCCATCTTATCGAACATCTCACGCCAGTCGTAGAACTTCTTGGCACTAGGAAACTTCTCGTAGGCCTTGCCCGCCCGCACATCGTCTACATCACAGAGCGCCACAAAATTCGTGGTGGGCTGGAGCTTGGCAAGCTCTTTGATCGAGAAATCTCCTTGCCCGCCAATGCCAATCACCGCCACATTCACACGACTATTGGCCGACTGCGCCCTCGCCTCACTCGCTCCCAAAGCCAGTGCGGCACTTCCTAAAAGCAACTCTCTGCGATTCAACTCTTGCGACATCTTTCTTCCTCTCCGAAACAGAAATATCGCCTTAAGCTTACCATAGAAAGGCCGCCCCGTGAACGGGGCGTTAGGTTCGGCAGCCCGGCACGGGCTTTGTAGCCGCAGGCTTCTTGACGCCACCTTTCAGGCGGTGGATAATGCCTCTGTGAAACAAACCAACGCTTTCCCCTTCACTCTCCCCTGGGACGATTCCAGTGCAACGGCTACCAGTGTGGCCTCTCTCAACCCTGCGCCGCTGACGGTGCAGCAGAAGCTCACGGCTAAGAACGGGCATTTCTACGACGCGACGGGGAGGCGAGTGCGCTTTGTGGGCGTGAATATTGGGGCGGCAGCGGCGTTTCCGAGCAAGGCGGATGCACCGAAGATTGCGGCTCGGCTTCATAAGTACGGCGTGAATTTAGTTCGGCTGCACCACATGGACGCGCAGTGGGCGACGCCGAATATTTTTAACAGCAAGGGCAACTACACCAAGACCACATCACTTGACCCGATTAGCCTGGATCTATTGGAGTTCTTTATCGCCCAGCTCAAAAAGAACGGCATCTATGTCGATCTTAATCTCCATGTCTCGCGCGAGTGGCTTCCCGGTGATGGCTTTCCCCTCACCAAAGAAAAACTCCCTGAGCTTGGCAAGGTGGTTGCGTACTTTCATCCACGGGCCATCGAGCTGCAAAAGCAGTTCGCGACCCAGATACTTACCCATAAAAATCCCTACACGGGCCTGCCGCTGGCGCTGGATCCGGTATTAGCCTTAGTGGAGCTGAACAATGAGGACTCTCTGATCGGCTCTGCGGGCCAAGCGGCGGCCCTTCCCGCCGCGCTCCGCAAGCCCCTGGAAGCGGGCTGGCAGGCGTATTTGCGCAAGAAGTACCTCAACACCGTGACACTACGACAAGCCTGGAACACGGGGCTGTCACTGGGAGTGGAGCAGCTCAAGCGTGATGTCGCCGCATGGACCGCCGAGACCCATGAGAAAACGCAGCTGGAGCTCGCCTCCGTCAGTGTCGCGGGACAGACCAATGCGCCGGGTGGCCCGGTGTTGCATGTCAGAAAACTAAAGAACGACGGCACAAACTGGCACCTTCAGCTTCACCAGACCGGCCTGACACTAGAGACGGGCAAGACCTACACGGTCTCGTTTGTCGCACGGGCAGCGGCACCGCGGACGGTCTATGTCAATGCCCGCCTCGACCAAGCCCCGTGGAGCATGGTCGGGCTCGACACGAGCATCGGCCTAGGCATTGCCTGGAAACGCTACAGCTTCACCTTTATCGCCAATGGCAATGTCGTTCCGGGCCACTGTCGCCTCTCACTCATGGTCGGCGATAGCGATGCGGATATCTATCTAGGCGAGTGGAGCCTTCGTCCCGGCGGAGGCGGCTTGCAGTTTGTCTCAGGCCAGAGCCTTGAGGCGGGGACGATCGAGCTGGGGCAGATCAGCGGCTCGAACTCCGGCGTGGACTACACGCACTATCTCATGACGGTGGAAGATACCTACTGTCGGACGATGAAAGCGGCAGTTCTTGCGACAGGCTGCACGGCGTCCATTGCCTGCTCTCAAGCCAGCTACGGCGGTATGGCAGGGGTCTACCGGGAGTCCAAGCTCGACTGGGTGGACATGCATGCCTACTGGCAGCACCCCAACTTCCCCGGCTCGGCCTTCGATCCCAACAACTTCCAGATCGAGAACACTCCCATGACGGCCAGCGCGGGCGCAGGGGTTCTGGACGGCCTTGCGATGCACCGTGTGCAGGGCAAGCCCTTCACCGTCAGCGAGTACGACCATCCGGCCCCGAGTGAGTATAGCGCCGAGCTGACTCCCCTGATCTTTGCCTACGCCGCCTGGCAGGACTGGGATGGCGTCTTTCTCTTCGCCTACGAAACCGTGCAGAGCGATAAGATCACCGGCTTTTTCGATCAGCAGCTTCACCCCGCCAAGCTCGGCTTTCTCCCTGCCGCCGCCGCGCTGTTTCTGCGAGGTGATCTTGCTCCCGCACCCAATGCCATTGAGCTCACCGTCCCTAAAAGCAAAGTCGCTGGCCTGAAAGCACTCGGCACGGACTACGCCTTTTGGGGGCTTTCGGAGACGCGATTTGTTCAAGGCAGCCTCAAGAGTGCCCCCGAAAAAATCGAGTCGAAGACTTTTCTGAACCACCGTGCGGCGATTCGTTTTGAAGAAGACCAAGGCCCCCTTGCGCTCGTGGTGCAGAACCTCAAGCCGCTGCAAGAGAGCATTGACCCTGGTTTTGTCTGGGATCATGGAGCGCAGCAGGTTCGTGTTAGCTCCCCTGCCTCCAAGGCGCTCATTGGCAAGCTGGGAGGCAAGGCAAACCGTGTGAGGGGGTTTGTGGCGGAAGTGGCCGCTTCCAAGCGCAACTTTGCGGTGCTCACCCTGACCGCACGCGACGGCAAACCGACCGAGCTGTCGCGCTCACTTTTGCTGACGGCGCTGGACAAGGCAGAAAATCCGGGCATGAAGTGGAACGCGGATCGGACCTATGCGGCGGATGCCTGGAAGTCTGGCCCGACACAGCTCGAAGTCCCGACAGCGACCGTTCAGATTGCGACAAAAGCACAGAAAGCGACGGTCTGGGCGCTTGAGGGCACTGGCAAGCGTCGCCAAGAAGTTCCTGCGACACTAGAGAACGGTACCCTCACTCTCGCGATTGGCCCTGAGCACCAGACTCTCTGGTACGAGATTGAGACGGCCTAGAACGAGAGGCTAGAAATCGGAGTCCTCGGTCTTGTCCATGTTTGCTAGAGCGATCTCAAAGTCCGCCATGATAACCGCCTCGACTCCGCCTTCGTCGGCGAGGCGGATCAGGGCCTGCATCCCCGCCTCGTTGACCAAGGCACGCAGGTCGGCCCCGGAGAACTCCTCCGCACCCGCCGCCAGCTTGTCCAGATCCACATCGTCGCCAATGGTTGCCCGCTTCACACAGACCTCCAGAATCTGACGGCGCGCTTCTTCATCCGGCAAGGGAATCTCGATCTGTCGCGAGAGCCGTCCCCCACGCACCAGTGCGGGATCCAGCATATCGGGCCGGTTGGTTGCCCCGACCACAAAGAGCCCCTGATTCGCCACCAAGCCATCCATCTCATGGAGAAACTGATTGACGACCTTATCGGAAGGCATGTGCATCCCTCCGACGCGGCTGGGGATCAGTGCGTCCACTTCGTCTAAGAAGATAATCGCAGGTGCGTTCTGCCGCGCTTCGGTAAAGAGCCGCGCGACCGCCTTCTCGCCCTCGCCCACCCACATCGAGTTGACTTCTGCGGGGCTGGTGGCAAAGAACTTGGACTTGGCCTGCGCGGCCAGTATGCGCGCAATGGTCGTCTTTCCCGTTCCCGGAGGGCCGTAGAGCAAGAGCCCCGTAGGAGGATCAACTCCCAAGCGTCGTGCTTGGGCCGGGTTTTCCAGCAGAAGCTGCATCTGCCGCAGCTCACGCTTGGTCTTGGCAGGTAGCACCACATCGTCCCACGTGAGTCCTGGCTTGCCCGTCTCAGCGACGGGAGCGGGCGCACTACCACTGCGAAGCGGCGGGGCGGGACGTGTGGAGATGGGCTCTGGTGACGGGTTTTCCAGAGTTCGCAAGAGACGCGCGTACTCATCACTGGTAGGAGCCAGCTCAGCCGCCTTTCGAGCCGCCACGATGGCATCGTCGCGCTGCCCTAAATGGCGCAAGGTCTGTGCCATCCAATAGTAGATCTCGGGGTGCTTCGGTGCCAGTTTACTGGCCTCCGTTAGTTGCTGGAGCGCTGTCTGCATCTCTTGTGTTGCAGATGCATAAGGGAGAAGAGACTCGCCACGGCGCAGGTGCAACCGTCCACGAGTGTAGTGCAGTTCGGCCTCAGGGGTCACGTTCTATCTTTGCCTCACGGTTCTATTTTGCTTCCAAATGGGCTAGCCAGAGGGTGTTGTTTTGTTGCACACTCTCCGTGATGCCGCTGATATCTAGGATCATTATCTGCTTGACACGGGTGACATCCATTTTGTCGCGCTTGCTGTCGTCAGCGGGCTTAAAGTCACTCCAAGGCAGGGAAATTTTTCGGGGTGAGCGCACGCCTGGCACTTCTACCATGGCATTGAACTTCCCCCCCTGATCATCTTCAAGCTGCACCATCAGGCTCGCGGACTTGGCGACGGCCAGCGAGACACCAAGGCTTGTCTTGCCTGCCAGAGAACCCGTGGGAATCGCGTGGAAGAGTCCACTAAACTTTCCTGCCCCCACACTGTAGGTTACCTCAAGGTTTGTTCCGGTCAGCGGCCCACCGGCGATGACGCGCTTGAGGCCCGCTCCCCCCACACCGATCCAAGAGAGCTGAGGTCGGCTCAGGCCATCCAGAGACGAGGCGGGCAGGGGCGCCGTGCTCACGGTAAACTCTCGCATCCAGAGCTCACGCGGCCCAGACGAAATATCGGGAAAGAGTGTCGTCACAGCAGCACTCTCCATACGGATCAAAAACTCATGCAGGTCTACGATAGTGATGGACTCAATTTTCTCCGTGTCCAGCTTGCCATTGGCATCGGTAGGATCACCCGCATCGCGTGCTAGCGATAGGTCAGAGACAGCAAGATCAATCTCTTGCCAGAGGTTCTTGGGCAGGGTCGCCACTGCCATGAAGCGCCCACCGTCTTTTTCTTGCACCATAAGCGCCAGTATGGTGTCGGTATCGGTCTTAAGGGCAACGTGCAGGTGCTGAGCTCCCTTGAGAGCACCGGGCTCAATGGTGCGAACGAGCGCATTAAGATTGGTCTTATTGACCATGTACTCAAAACTTAAAACAGGCTTTGGCGGTGCGGTTCGGCTGACTTTCGCGATGTCACCCATCCCTTGCCAGGCATCATCGCCACGGGTAAACGTATGACTAAGCAACGGTGCTGGCGTCTGAGCAAGTGTCACAAGAGCGAGTAAACTAGTTGACGCGAGCATCGTAGCCATTGTTTTCGAGTTCTTTCTTGCGGCGCTCTGCCGCATCAGAGTCACTGAACGCACCGGCTTGCACATGGTAGATAGTCTTGCCTTTGCGCTGATCGGCGATTATGGTCGGCGTGTAGCCGCGTCCTCGTAGCTCGGCGACGAGCTTCTCGGCATCATCGCGTGTACTTTTTGCTCCGCCAATGCGTACCCGAAACAGATTCTTAGAAGCGACTGTCTTCTCCCCATCCGTCTTGGGCTTTTCGCCTTCCGTCTTAGGTTTATCAGGCTCCGTCTTGGGCTTATCCCCTTCCGTCTTAGGTTTATCAGGCTCCGTCTTGGGCTTATCCCCCTCGGTCATCGCAGGATCTTCTTCCCGCTTGGCAGGGTCAGGCTCCGTCTTGGATGGATCGTCTTCTGAGTTTTGCTTCTTGCGCTTGGCCTTGTCTTCGTCGGTCTCTGCCCCCAACTCATCCGGGTTGGGTGAGGGACTTGCCTCGATAATGTCAGGGTCAGCGGCCTTTAGCTTGGCTTCTTCACGAGCACGCTCAGCCGCCTCTTTCCGCTTCTGCTCTGCTTCTTTCTGCGCGGTAATGTCCTCGACCTTGAGTGCCTGACTCTCTACCGCGGTAATCTGAAGTCCACTGGGAGTCGGCTCTGGGCTGGGGGTTGAATCAGCTTGGGGGCTCACGGAAGGCCCTCCCTTCGTTCCGAAGACAAAATACCCCAAACAGAAACACACCACGACAACACCAACTGCCGCAAGAGACCATTTCAATGTGGGATTCTCTGAGTCCATATCCAACCTCCTAAAAATAAATACCTCCCTATTCTACCGTGTTAAGAACAACTTCGTTCCGCAAGACGAAGTGCGCCTTCTACGGGGCTGCCCATAGGCTCACGCACGATTATTTTTTTCTCCCAGCGCTCCAAAAGAAGCCAGAAGGGAGCATGCATCCACTGTCCCACTTGCTCCCACATACCCCCTACAAGTGCCACAGGGACAGCACTATCACTTGGAAACTCAAGCTGCTCATGGGCAGCACGAACAAAGCGTGCCAGCCAGCCCGCGGCGCCCGTGAAGAGGCCTTGTGCCTCGTGATCGCCTTCAAGTGCTTTGGCATGAACCAAGCGAACCAAAAACCCTCGTCCTTCGACCCGTGCACGCTGACGAGCCCGCTCGCCGACCAGAGCGGCTTCGCCGGTCTCTAGAAGCCCGCAGACGGCCTTAGTAAGCGCAGTATGGGGCCAGAGTCCATCGCAGGCACGCAGAGTACGGCGCATCAGCTCCGTGGTGACATAGGCTCCGCTGCCTTCATCCCCAAACTCCCAGCCCCGTCCTCCCACACGCACCGCTTTTTTGAATTCATCCTCCCCGTAGATCACCGAGCCCGTCCCAGCGACGCAGAGAAGGCCAACGCCCTCCGGGATCGCCCCATGAAATGCCACCACGTAGTCCGGCACCACGGAGATTGTGGCCTTGGGATAGGCGGCAGCGAGGGTCTTCTCCCAGCTTGCCTTGACCTCGCCGCGGCTCACCTTGGTGATGCCTGCACAAATCGACGAAATCTCGCCCCGCTCTACCGAAACTTGCGCCAGGAGCGTGAGCACGGGCTCGGGACCGCCCTCAGGATCCGCGGCACACCGCAGCTCACCCTCATTCCAGCGCACTCGCACGTTTGTGCCGCCCGCATCGATCCCCACACACAGTCTTGACATGGCTTGCAGATTCACCATACCCATGATACTATTCCTTCCGCTTCGGGGCGTGGCTCAGCTTGGTAGAGCGCTGCGTTCGGGTCGCAGAGGTCGCAGGTTCGAATCCTGTCGCCCCGATGAAAATTTTCAAAGAGAAATATTTAAAACAGGCTTGCTTCGGCAGGCCTGTTTTGTTTGTATAGTGTGGGTATGACTTTCTCTTTTTCACGCTCCGACCGACCAGAGCTCACCCATGGCATCCAGAGCGGCGATATTTCTTTTGACAGTGCGGTGATCTGGAGCCGGGCAGATCGGGCTGCCCGAATGAGTGTCGAGCTTGCCGCAACGGAGGCTTTTCTCAACCCAAGGCGTATTCCAGGGCCCGTGGTGCTGGAAAACTCCGACTTTACAGGAAAGCTTCTCGTGACGGGCCTGCCGCCAGGCGAAGATGTCTTCTACCGCGTGCGCTTCACCGGCCTAGACGATGACAAGGCCACCAGTGCCCCACAGATCGGGAGGCTCCGAACGGCTCCGGTCAAGAAGCGCGATATTACCTTTGTCTGGACGGGCGACACGGTCGGACAGGGCTGGGGGATCAACGAGGCATTTGGGGGGCTCAAGGGCTACGGCGCGATGCGGGCCAGCAAGCCTGATTTCTTCATCAACTCTGGCGACTGCATCTACGCTGACGGCCCTCTTCCCTCCGAAGTCAAGCTTCCCGATGGAACTCTCTGGAAGAATCTAGTGACCGAGGCGAAGTCAAAAGTGGCGGAGACACTGGGGGAGTTCCGAGGAAACTTTGCCTACAACTTGCTGGACACCCACTACAAAGCCTTCGCCGCCGAGGTGCCGATGCTGGTGCAGTGGGACGACCACGAGACGCTCAACAACTGGTTTCCAGGCCGCATCCTCGATGACCCGCGCTACAAGACCAAGAGCGCCGCGCTCCTCTCCGCCCGTGCCAACCAAGCCTTTCGGGAGTACATGCCGCTCCGTGAGTTCCCCGATGAGCCTGGTCGTGTCTACCGCAAGATCGCCTACGGCCCTCTGCTCGATATTTTTATGATAGACATGCGCTCCTACCGAGGCGACAACACCGATGGCAAAGAGACCACTCCGGGGGCCCATACTGCGCTACTGGGAGCCGCGCAGCTTGCTTGGCTCAAGCGCGAGCTAGCGAGCAGCAAGGCCCTCTGGAAAGTGATCGCCTCAGACATGCCGCTCGGACTCGTCGTCGGAGATACCTACCAGGGAAAAAACACCGTCGAGGCCGTTGCCAATGGCGATGGTCCTGCCCAAGGCCGTGAGCTAGAGCTGGCTGAGCTGCTCTCGTCGCTGAAGCGCAGCAAGGTCAAGAATATCGTCTGGCTCACCGCCGATGTCCACTACTGCGCCGCACACTACTACGACCCGAATAGAGCGCAGTACCAAGACTTCCTCCCATTTCACGAGTTTGTCGCCGGGCCAATCCATGCGGGCAGCTTTGGCCCCAACAGGCTCGACAACACCTTTGGCCCCCAAGTGCTCTTCCAGAAAGCGGGAAGTGGCGGCCCCGCTGCCGGACACCAGTTCTTCGGCGAGGTAAAGCTCACCGCCGCCACGGGAGAGCTTAGTGTCACGCTCAAAGACATCGCCCAGCGCACGCTGCATACCACACGCCTTGCCCCAAAATGAGCAAGTTTCGCGCTTGCTGATACTTCCCACACTACCATTTGATAATTTTTGACACGTGCTTTCCGCCTTTTCTAACCTCCTAGGAGTCTTCGTGTGAAGGGACAACCTTCGGGAGGTTAGAAAAGGATGAGTCAAGTTTTAACAATCACAAAATCACCAGCAACAACGACGCCTCGTCAGCGCACTGACCGTCCGGATCCTGCATGGGTTCGGGGACGCTGTCCAGAGTGTGGCGACGAGCTTGTCTCGCACTTGTACTACAAGCGAAACGAGGGATACGTGATTCAGTGGGAGTGCTGGGCCAGCCAGGGAGATTCCCCGAGCTGCGGCTACAAAAAAGTTCTTTGACGTAAATTTTTGATGATTCGGCAAGATGAAGTGAGGTTTGACCATGATCGTAAGTAACAATATCAACATGACCACTGCCAGTGCATTGACGCGGGTACAGGTCTACAAGCACATCACCCGAGACCGGGTGCTCGATGTCAGTGAGATGCTCTCTCTAGAACCAAAGCGCAGCAAGATCGCCTTTACCCTGGTGGAGTTTGACGAGCAACACAAGGCCACCACGCGGGTGAAGCACTACGCCGACGCCGCCGACTTTAAGCTGGTCTGCTGGGACATTCTCTACGGCAGCTTCGATGAGTGGGCGGACTACAAAGGGACAATCTACGATGATGGTATCCAGGCGCGCACACTCTCACTCCGCAAGGATACCAAGTACCGCCAGCCCTTTGTCCTCAAGATTGACAATGGCCACGGCGAGACACTCTCCGGCGGTGCGGTCAAGATGGTGGAAGTCCGGGACTCTCTGACCCTACTTCTCTCCGAGTTCGAGGCACGCAAGCTCGCCCAAACCGTTCTGGACTACATCCGGGACTGGGAGACAGTCAACTTCCGCCGCCGGCAAGAGGCCATGACGGTTGTGATTCCGGTGGCGGAGCATCTGCAACCCGTACTTCCCCGCTTGGACAGTGAGGGGGATAACGAGCCTCTGATCACCGAAGAGCCCGTTGCACCTCGCTCCCGTCGCCGCACGGCAAAAGCGGCCTAATTCTTAGGGCAGGGACTGCCAAAGATAAAAGTATGTCCTTGCCCTCTCTTCCGCCCTTTATAACCGAAAATTTTGAACGCTACTACGGAACGGATAGTACCTATCGTCCGTATGCCTTCTCGGCGACGTTCTTTTTTATCCTTTTCATGAAGCGCGACAGCCGCCGTGCGGGCTTCTTTGGCATTGTCGCGACGATTGCCGCCTACTATGTGGCCGGATTTATCGGGAATGCCTTTTCAGAGTTTGCCCCACCACCGCCAACCACAGCAGCTACTGCCCGGCGCTAGCGATGACCGCCCACACCAAGCCCATTGACACTCTCGGGGGGCAAGTAGCCAGATAACAAGAGTGAGCCACCTTTCACCTCTGCCTTCTCCACACGAATCGGGGCTCGGAGTGAGGAGAAGTCTACGACAGGGTTGATGCGCTCGGCCACAAAGTCCAGAACGGGCTTCGGGATGGGAATGATCAGGAGACGCGCTTTATCGGGCTCAAAGTCCATTTTTATCCCACCACCGCGTGGAAGTAAGTTCCCCTCAACCTGAATGGGCAAAGTAGGGTAGCCAAAGATCTCGGGAGTCACTCGTACACGGACCCAGGAGCCACGCAGGCTGATCTTTAAGTCCGCGAGCTTGGGGCGACGCGTACGCACCAGCCGATCCAGCTCGTTCTCATCAATTCGAGCAATAAAGCGCGCCTCCCCCACACTCTTGAGGCTCTGACGATCTTTATCAATCTCAATCTCTGCCGCATCTACGCGAAGCTCTGCTACGGTGCACTCAGGCAGAAGCTGAACGCCACGCCCGATCAGAGTGACCGTTCGGACTCGCCCTCGCATCAAGGCTCCGAGGCTCGCAGCCTTCACTTTGGCTGTGTAGCTCTGTGCAGGGCCGAGATACTGAGGCAGAAGCTCTTCCACCGCACGTTCGGCTTTTTTCTCACCAGGGCGAGCGCAACCCACTGAGGCGAGCAGGATCAGTGCTACCGCGCCGTACTTCATTTTGCCTGCTCGGAATCCTTCGGTGCCGCCAGTATGCTGGGAACCGCGACCGTGAGAAGCAGCGCAAAAACAGTCAGTCCCGCGGAGAAGTAGTAGGGAGCCGTCGGGTCAAACGTCTTAAAGAGCCAGCCGGCCGTCAGCGGGCCGACCGTCCGTGCGAGGGCATCGAAAGACTGTTGGACGGAAAGATTGAGCCCCTGCCCTCCCTGAGTTCGCCGAGAGATCAGTGCAGAGATTGCCGGCCCCATCATCGAGCGTCCCCCCGAGAGCGGAATCGTCGGCAGGAAAACCATCCAGCCCCACTCGCGCGGCAGTGTCAGCGCAACATAGCCCAGCACCAGAACCCCCATCCCGATGCGTGCAACTTTCCCCTCACCTAGCTTGCTGACCATGCGCCCGATCAGCCCCCCTTGGATGATGATCCCGATAATTCCCACAAACGCCATCAGATAACCAAAGCGCTCGGGGAGATTTTTATCATTGGCGATCCCTCGGGCAAGCAGAAAGAACCCAAAGGCTTGCTCAATCGCGGCAAACCCAAAGATCGAGATAAACGAGAGCACGTAGAGACCTGCATTTGGCCCGGTGAGCGCCTGACGAGTCTGCTCCCATGCTGAGGGACGATCCGGGCTATTAAGTTTCGCGCGCTCCTCAGCCGAAAGCGACTCCGGAAGGAACTTGTAGGAAAAGACAAAGTTGATCAGGGCCATTCCTGCCGCGACATAGGCGGGCAGGCTCAGGCTCACTTTCCCCAGAATACCGCCGAGTGCAGGGCCGAACATAAAGCCTAAACCAAAACAGGCTCCAAGCAGGCCCATTCCCTTAGCACGGTTCGCCGGTGTCGTCACATCGGCCACGTAGGCGAAAGAGACACCGATCGAAGCCGACGAGAGCAGCCCGGCTAGTAGACGCGCTGTAAAGAGCATCCAGAGACTGTCATTGGCCAGTCCAAAGAAGATATACGCAAGCCCCACTCCTAGGAGCGAGATGAGTATCACCGGGCGACGACCTGCCCGATCCGAGTAGCGCCCCCAAAACGGTGCGCAAAGAAACTGTGTGAGAGAGTAGGAGGCCGCCAGAAGTCCCCCCACAAAGGCGGCATTGCCATTGGCCTCCCCCACGGCCTGCTTAATGTACAGCGGCAAGTTGGGCAAGATAATCCCAAAGCCAAGCAGATCAATAAAAACCGTTAGGGCAAGTAGCAAAATCGGACGAAAAACTGCCTTAAATCCATCATCTGGCAGATCCGACGAACCCGAAGAACGTTTGCGCATATCAGATCCTGTTGTATCATGCATGGCGAGAGTTGGTAAAATAGAGACCATGTACGACCTAAAAGTAGATAAGAAAATTCAGCTACGCGCCCGGCTTCAAACAAGTGCCCTCACCGCCTTGCTTCTGTTCAGTGTCGTTTATGCCATCTATCCCATCTATGCATTTTGGAATGGTGAGGATCTGAAACCAGCTGTTTTGAAAACAAAGACTAAGGCTCACAGAGGAAGAGGATTTATCACCGTCGTCAGCCGAAACACGGTCAGTATCTACGCAGGATTTTTTGGTTTGTTGATCGGACTAGGGCTCAGCAAAGACGTGGCAAGAAGCTGGCAGCGACGTCATGACTTTAAAAAATTAATAGAGCAAGGTAAGAGTATATGAAAAAACCGAAGTTCCCTCTTTGGATTGTCTTTGTGCTGGCGGCACTCGTTGGTGGGCTTGTCGCGGTGAGCACGTTGAGCAATAAGAATGTCCAGACTTTCTCAGAGCATGACCATGATCACGATGGAAAAGCGGATCACGGCGAAAATGACCATCACTGAGTAAATGACCATCACTGAGTAAAGATGGTTTTCGTGGCGATATAATCTTTAGTCATGCGCTATGCTCCCCCTAAAGGTACCTACGATATTCTCCCCTCAGCTCCAGGCCGGGATGCCGTCCAGAACTCCGCACTCTGGCAGTGGCTAGAGGCTAGTTTTCGTGAGATCTGTCGCCAGTATGGCTATGCAGAGATTCGCACCCCGATCTTCGAGTCCCACGACCTTATCCACCGTTCGGTAGGGGAAGGCACCGATATTGTCGCTAAAGAGACCTTTGACTTTGTCACCAAGGGAAACGATGCGCTAACACTGCGTCCGGAGGGCACAGCGGGAGTCATGCGGGCCTATGTCTCCAATCGCCTCTACACCGAGCGGCCTGTCAGCAAGCTGTACTATATCGGCCCTAACTTTCGCTACGAGCGCCCTCAAAAAGGTCGCTACCGCCAGCACCACCAAGCTGGGGCAGAGCTTTTAGGAGCCTCAGGACCGGAAGCGGATGCCGAAGTGATTGCACTCGCCTGTGGATTCTATGCTCGCCTCGGGCTCACCGACCTTAAAGTAAAGCTCAATACGGTGGGCACACCAGAGAGCCGGGTGGAGTATGTCAAGGCGCTTCGTGCTTGGGCAGAGCCCTTATTGCCTCAGATGAGCGGGGAAAACAACCGGCGCTTTGCGCAAAATGCGCTGCGCATGCTCGATTCCAAAGAGCCACAAGATATCGCGCTTCTTGTCACCGCTCCGTCACTGAGTGACTACTTGGACGAGGCAAGCCAAGCACACTTCACCGCTGTCAAGAGCTATCTCACCACGATGGGCCTGCCGTATGACGAAGACCCTCGGCTGGTACGGGGCTTTGACTACTACACCCACACGGTCTTTGAGATCCAGTCTGGCGTTCTAGGGGATAAGGCACTTGGCGGAGGTGGGCGCTATAACGGGCTCATCGAGGCAGTGGGTGGCCCCGCGACACCAGGCATTGGGTTTGGCTTGGGGCTGGAGCGCGTCTTGCTAGCTCTAGAGGAGACAGGAGTCGCTTTCCCGAAAACCTCGGGGCTTGCGGCGTTTCTTTGTCCGCTGGGTGAGGCCGCCCGAGTGGCTTGTGTCTCGTTGCTTGCTCGTCTGCGCTCGGAGGGAGTTGCCTGCGACATGGACTATACCGGTCGTCGGATGAAAGTCATGCTGGAGCAAGCAGATCAAAATCAAGCACGATTTGCGGTCATTCTAGGCGATGATGAGCTGGCCCAAGGAGTCGCAACGGTTCGTGACATGCTCACAAAGGCGCAAGAGACAGTCCCGTTAGAAAATCTCTCTAAGGCGTTGGTGTAAGAAAGCCTCAATAACCAGAAAGAAACTGCCAGAATTAAGACAGAAATGTCGATCTTATCTGCGGAACGCCTCGGGGAGCTTCTCGCTCGGTTACTGATAGCGACGCGTTCGTTTGCCTACACCGCACACTACGATACTCAGGCAAAGCGATTAGCCCCTCCCACAATCGCAGATCCTTGTCGCGCTTGTGATCTCTTGCCCCTTGACAATCCTGAGCAGCTTGGCTTTGGCGAGCTGCTTCTCGCTGCGGTTCCCCAAGAGGAGCAGCAGAGACGGCAAGGCCTCTTTGAAGCCGCAATCGCGAGTCAGCAGCGTGAGGTAAAGGTGCGCTTTCAGTGCAGAGACACAGCAGGGAAAACCTACTGGATACATGAAGAGGCGACACTGGAGTCAGGCAATATCATAGGGGTTTTTGCAGTATTGCCTGTAGTGGAAGAAACTCCCCTGCTCGCAGAACCCGCGCCTACCTCCCCCTCGACACGTCCACGCTTGCTAAAGCGCCATGGCAATCTCACTGCCAGCGACCTGGAAGAAGGCTTACGCAGGCAGCAGTTCACGCTTGCCTATCAGTTCCAGCTCCAACCACAACAGCAACGAATCACAGGAGTCGAGGCATTCATCCGCTGGCGACACCCGGAGCAAGGCTTACTCTTCCCCGCACGCTTCCTCGCGCTTGCGGAAGAATCGGGCCTAATCGAGGCACTGGGACTCTGGATGGCGGAGGCTGCCTACCAGCAACAGCGCGAGTGGCAAGCTCGTGGCTATGACATTCCCCTCTGTTTAAATATCGCAGGACGCCAGCTTATGCAGTCCGGCTTGGCTCAAAAGCTCCCCGCAGGAAATTTCCGGTTTGAGCTCACGGAAAGCACGCTCCTTCAGCATGGCGAGGCACTTCGAGATAGTATCCTGGCGCTTTCTAGACAAGGCTTCCCAATCGGCCTCGATAATGTCGGGATAGGATATATCACGGAGGCGATACTGACGCGCTTTCCTCTTCGCTACCTCAAGATTGCTCGGTCACTGGTTCAGAACTTGGATGTGGAGGAGAGTGCTCAAAAAGTTCAGTGGATTATTGAGCTGGGTCGTGCACATGGTTTGGAAGTCACCGCGGATGGTGTGGAGACCCCTCAAGAGGCCCAGCAGCTCCTAGCCGCCGGTTGCTCCGCCCTCCAAGGTTACCTCTACTCCCGCCCCATCGGGGCGGAGGCGCTGGAAGAGATTTTACGCTCTGGAAACTACCTCTTGCCGGAGCGCCCCCTAGCAAGCGCGGCGTAGCCAACTACGGGTACAATCACGCTAACGATGCGTATTGGTTTGTTCACGGAGAGCTATGAGCCCGTCATTAATGGCGTCTCGACATCGGTCAAGACCCTTGCCTTAGAGCTTCTCGCTGAAGGGCATGAGCCGACCGTTCTTGCTCCGCGCTATCCCGGTTATGCGGACAACACCGATGTTCCCGTGCGCCGCATGCCCTCCTGGGTCTCACCCTGGAACCCAGAGAATCCCTTTGCTCACTCGCCGCTCTTGGGCCAGCCGATGGTGCTGCGCAACTTGCCACTAGATGTGGTGCACACCCAGCAGCCCTTTGGAATGGGTCACCATGGGCTCCGGCTCGCACGTCAGCTTGAGGTTCCACTGGTCTCGACCTTTCACACGCTCTACCACGAGTACACGCACTATGTCCCCCTCCCCTCGGCTGTCAGTAGCTGGTGGCTCTCACGACACCTGCGTCTCTACTACGGCCATGCGTGTACTCGCGTTATTGTGCCGTCACGTGCCACGGGTGAGGTACTGATCCACCTTGGAGTTCCCGAAGAGAAACTAACCGTTGTCCCGACCGGAATCCCCGCGCTTCGCCCGGTTCTGGCCTCCGAAGTCGCAGCGGTTCGGCAGCGCTACAGCTTGCCTGAGCTGGCTCCCGTGCTGCTCTATGTGGGACGAATCGCCCGAGAAAAAAACATCGAGCTGCTCTTTGAGGCGCTGCGCCAGTGGCCCTCGGACGCGATTCTATTGCTAGTGGGTGGCGGCCCCGCACTAGAGAGCCTAAAGTCAGAAGCAGAAGCGCGTGGCCTCGCCACACGGATTCGATTTGCAGGCTTCGTCCCTCGAATTGACCTCCCGCCGATCTTTGCCGCCGCGACTCTCTTTGTCTTCCCAAGTATCACGGACACACAGGGGGTCGTGCTCTCGGAGGCACAGAGCAATGGCCTCCCGTGCGTGGTGGCAAGGGGTGGCGGCGCTCCCGAGTTTGTGCGCGATGGCATCGATGCGCTGATTGTCCCGCCCCAAGAGCTAGGCGCGGCAACTGCAGCACTGCTGGCAGACCGGGATCGCCTGCAAGCCTTTGCCTGTGCGGCCCGCCAGAGCCCACTCCACCCCACTCCCACCGAGATGGCCCGCCGCATTGTCGAGGTCTACGAAGCGGCTCGCATGGTAAAGTAACGGGCATGGGCCAACTGGGGCGTTTCATCCGTGAGCTGGGAAAGTACCGCAAGACGCAGGCGTGGATCGCCTTTCTGACGCTTCTCTCGGCGCTGCTCTCCCTTCAGACGCCGGGGCTGATCAAGCAGATTTTCAACTATCTTGATCCGCGAAAATCGGAGCCTTTTCATCTGCCGTGGCCACTGGCAAGCCTGGAGGGAGCCTTCTTTCTTCTGTTGCTTGTCTCACTGGCATCAGGTCTGATGAGCTATGTGATGGGGGTGACGATCCAAGCGATGGGCCAGCGCTTCCTGCTCGACACGCGTGTCCGTCTCTACACCCACCTGCAACGCCTCTCGCAAGGATTCTTTGAAAAATCACAGACCGGTAAGATCGTCGCCACCGTGGTCAACGATGTCGGGCAGGTCAACCAGCTCATCACGGGGGCGTTTGTGACCATTATCCAGGACTCTGTGACCTTGATCGGGGTGCTGGTGCTGATCTTTATTCAAAACCCTCGCCTCGCTCTCTTGGCTCTCTCGGTCTACCCGATCTATATTCTGAACTATATCTTCTCCCGCAAGCGCCTCTCGGATAACGCCAGCAAGATCAGTGAGCTGCGCGGGGTGATTCTCTCCGATCTTCAAGAGAAGCTGGCAGGGATTCAAGTGGTGAAGTCCTATGCCCAGGAGCGCTCGGAAGTCCGCAGCTACACCCACCAGAACCGCGAGAACCTGAATCTGAATATCCGCCAGAGTAACCTGGGGACGCAGCTCTTTGCCCGCGCGGAGCTCATCACCGCTGTCGGGACAGGGATTGTGCTGTGCATGGGCGGCCAAGCGGTCATCAACGGGGAGCTGAAGCAGGGCGATCTCGTTGCCTTTCTCGTCTTAGTCACGGCCTATCTCTACGCCCCGACGGTGCGGCTGATCCAGCTCAACGACCAGCTTGCCCGCGCCCAAGCCAGCCTACGCCGCATCTTTGATTTGCTCGACACCGAGCCCGTGGTGGTCAACGATACCAAGGCTCCTGAGCTTCCCAAGATCGCCGGGCGCGTGGTCTACGACAATGTCTGGTTTGCCTACGAGCCGGAGCAGTATGTTCTCAAGGGCATCAACCTGGTGGTCGAGCCAGGCCAGATGATCGCCTTTGTGGGAGGCAGTGGTAGTGGCAAGACCACGATGATGAGCTTGCTCTCACGCCACTACGATGTGGTCAAGGGCAGCATCACCATCGACGGCTACAATCTGCACGATATCGAGCTCTACTCACTTCGCCAGCAGATTGGGACGGTTCTCCAAGAAAGTATTCTCTTCCACGCGACCATTCGTGAGAACCTCCGCTACGGCAAGCTCGATGCCACCGACGAAGAGCTTGCCTCTGCCGTGGAAGCCGCCAATTTGACGCAGACAATCGAGGCGCTCCCCGAGGGCTACGACACCAAGTTTGGGGAAGAGGGCATCAAGCTCTCGGTGGGTGAGAAGCAGCGCCTCGCCATCGCCCGCGCACTTCTCGCCGACCCACGTATCCTCGTTCTGGATGAAGCCACCAGCTCACTAGACTCCGAGACCGAGGCACTGATCCAAGAGGCCCTAGATCGCCTCATGAAAAACCGTACCAGCTTCGTCATCGCCCATAGGCTCAGCACGATTGTCAAGGCCGATAAGATCGTCGTCATGGAGCTGGGCGAGATCAAAGAGATGGGCAGCCACACCGAGCTTTTAGAGCAAGGTGGCATCTACGCCCGCCTCTACGCCGAGCAATTTAGAGCCGAGCTGGAAGTATCGGTGACCTAAACGGCTCCATCTCTTTGGCATGGCCTTATTATAGCCGGGTACACTGTTTAGCAGTGCCGCCGACTGGAGCGATACGAGTTTTGTTATGGATGACCATTCCCTACGAGTTTTAGAGTTTGATGCCGTGCGCAGCCTGCTGGCGGAGCGGACGGCATGCTCGCTGGGCGGTGAGCGGGCGCGGGAGCTGATGCCGACGCCGCTCTTTGCCTTTGTGCAGGAATGGCAGCAGGAGACTACCGAGGCACGGGAAGTGACCGAGGCGCATGGGCCGTTTCCGCTTGGAGGGGTTCATGACATCCGGCGCTCTTTGGTGCATGCCGAGGTGGGACAGAACCTCACGCCCCATGAGTTTCTGATGCTCTCCTCGACCCTCATCGGGGCGGGGAAGCTCAAGAACTTTCTGATCCGCCACGCCGAAAAGGCGCCTCTCCTCGCCGATCGAGCGCAAGGTATCCAGGAGTTCCCACAGCTTCTCGCCCAGATCGAGCTCTGTATCGGGCGGAGCGGCGATGTCTTAGACTCCGCCTCCCCTGCCCTCGCCACGGTTCGCTCTAAGATTCGCCTCACCCAGAAACGCATCGAGGAGAAGCTCAGCGCGGTGCTGAACTCCTCGGCGACCCGAGGGATGCTGATGGACCCGACCGTGGTCTTGCGCGATGGCCGCCGCTGCCTGCCGGTCAAGTCCGAGTTCAAGCGCCAGCTTCCGGGTATTATCCACGATCAGTCCGGGACAGGCTCCACGATCTTTATCGAGCCCTTGATCGTAGTCGAGCTCAACAACGAGCTGCGCCAGCACGAAGCCATGGAGCAGCGCGAGATTGAGAAAGTCTTAGAAAAGCTCACGGAGAGTGTCAAGCGCCTCGGGGAGAAGCTCCATGGCTCCGTGGAGATAGTGGCAGGTTTGGACCTCGCCAGCGCCAAGGCCAAGCTCGCCGATGACTTTTTGTGCATCGCGCCCAGGCTCAACCAGAACGGGCATGTGCTGCTGGAAGAGGCGAGGCACCCGCTCCTGAATCAAGAAACCGTGATCCCCATTGATGTGCGGCTCGGCGACGAGCAGACCAAGGCGCTGCTTATCACCGGCCCCAACACCGGCGGCAAGACCGTGACGCTCAAGACCGTCGGACTTTTCACCCTCATGGCACAGTCCGGCCTCCATGTCCCGGCCCGCATCGCAGAGCTGGCGCACTTCACCCAAGTCTTTGCCGATATTGGCGATGAGCAGTCCATTACCCACAGCCTCTCGACCTTCTCCGCACACATTCGCAATATCGTCACGATCTTAAAATCCCTCGGCACGCAGGCTCTCGTGCTGCTAGACGAAGTTGGCTCCGGCACCGACCCTGCCGAGGGCGCGGCGCTCGCGAAGGCGATCTTAGGCGACTTGCTGGCACACAACGCACGGGTGATCGCCACGACCCACTACGGCGAGCTCAAAGAGTTTGCCTACAGCCGTGAGGGGATTGACAACGCCGCTGTCGAGTTTGATCTGGAGACCCTGCGCCCCACCTATCGGATCTTGCAGGGTGTCCCCGGCTCGTCGAACGCCTTTCACATTGCCCGCCGCCTCGGGATGCCACCGAGGGTCGTCGATGCAGCGATTGAGAACCAAAGTAGAGCAGGGGCTGAGGCCGCGACCGTGATGCTCCGCTTGGAGGAAGCGAAGCGAAGCGCCGAGAATGAGCGGGAGAACACCCGCAGGCTCCGGCGAGAGATGGACGAGCTAAAGCGCAAGTACGAGGAGCGCCTTCGCGATCTGGAGAGCCTGCGCAAAGAGGCCAAGGCCCGCGCTACCGAAGAGGCCCGCGCGGTCATCCGGCAAAAAACCGAGAAGATGGACAACCTGATCGGGGAGCTACGGCGCATGGGCAAGGAGGGCCGCAAGACCCAGTCCACGCGCAAGAAGATGAAGGACACCAGCGATGAGCTGATCGGGGAGATTGGCTGGGAGAAAGAGCCGCTGCCCTTCGATGAGGCCCCGATTCCCACGGTTCTCAAACGCGGTGAGCGCGTCCGAGTGACGTCACTGGGCAACGCCATCGGCAACGTCCTCGCCGACTCCGTGGGCAAAGAAGTCCAGGTCCAAGTCGGCGCGATGCGCGTCACGGTTCCCCTCTCTGCTCTACGCAACCTCAACGGCATCGAGATCGCCGCGCTTCCTGCCCCCAAAGTGGAGAGTGCCACCAACGCAGGTACGCTCGCCATGACCAAGACCATGACCGTCTCCCACGAGCTTACCGTCATCGGCATGCGCGCCGATGCCGCGCTACCCCGTGTGGACAAGTGGCTCGACGATGCCTATACCGCCGGGCTCCTCAACGTGCGCATTGTCCACGGCAAGGGCACGGGCGCACTCCGCAAAGCCATCTGGGAAACTCTAAAAACCGACAACCGAGTCCAAAGCTTCGCCATGGCCCACCCCGACTTCGGCGGCGCTGGTGCCACGGAGCTCGTCCTGCGGCAATAAACGAATGTGGGTCGGGAACGCACCGAGTTATTTGACTGCACCCGCCTGTTTGAGAATTGTGATAACCTCGCTATTTCCACCAATTCCCGCCCAGTCGAGAACCGAACGACCGTCTTCCTGGAGTTCATTGAGCTTCCCACTCTTGCGTATCTGCTCCGCCGCCCTCGTGTCGCCCATGAACAGCGCCTGCCCGTAGACCTGTCGCGTTTGGTCATCGCGGGCCGTCACCTTGGCTCCCTTGGCAATCAACAGCTTGACCAACTCGGGGTTTCCTGCCATTGCCGCCCCCATCAAAGGGGTTCCTCCCATGCTGTTCCGTGCGTCCACTTCAGCTCCCTTAGCGAGCAAGAGCTTGGCAATGGCGACATTTCCGCTACTACACGCCCACGCAAGAGGAGTATTGTGTAACTGATCATCGGTTGCTTTCACATCAGCCCCTGCCTGAAGTAGGAGCTCGACCAGAGGCGCATTATCCCCCAAAGCTGCCAGAAGCAACGCGGAGCTGCCTTTCATCTCGCCGCTCTCAGCAACCGCATTGACATTTGCTCCCTTAGCAATCAAAAGCTTGACGATCGTAAGCTGCTCGTTGTCTATCGCACCAAGCAACACTGTGGAGCCGTCCTCATTTCGACCATTTGGATTCGCCCCTTTCTGCAGTAGAGCCTGAACAATCTCGGTAGAGCCATGGTTCGCGGCAACAGAAAGTAGCACTCGTCCCGCCCCATCGCGTGTATTGGGATTGGCACCGTTACGGAGAAGCGTAGTCACGGCAACAAGATGGCTTGCTTGAACCGCACTTGTCAGGGAAGAAAACACGCTCGCGGCTGGTGCCTTGGTGACAATGACCTTCTGGTTCTGGCTGCCGAGGAAGTTCTGTGGTTTCTTCCCACCAATATAGAGCTGCCATACCTCAACGTTGAGCTGTCTTCGTGGCAATGTCTTATTCCAACCGACGACGAGCCCGCTTTCCGTATAGACATAGGGCATCCAGGTTCGGGATCGAATCCAGGCAAGTGCCTCCTTCAGAGTTTTGAAGTGCTGCTGCCCTTCCTCCAGCACTCCTCTAGTGATGCCATGATGCTCTTTCCAGTGATCCCCTAGCCCCGGATAATACAGCCCCAGACTGCCATCCCAACGCTTCTCCCGAGGAGTCATTTCCACGGAGCGAGTTGCTCCTTCCCAGGTGTAGGAGCGAGTCAAGGCATCTGTTGCCGCAATCAAGATCGTTCCCGTGGCGTTCGTCGCGCGAATTGTCATACCGGGAGTCATAACGATTTCATTTTTGCTCTGACTCTTGGCTTTTTGGATCATACAGTGTTTCTCTTTCACAGATAATGGTGGTGAAACATCATATCGCCTACCAATTCTGACTGCCCACCAGGGAGCGACACAAATGCTTCAAGCTTCGCGCGGCCTCGGGCCGCTTGACGCACTTGACGCAAAGCGTCGCTAAGGCGGGGACTTCAGGCCCAGACCGACACGGTACAATAACGCCATTATGAGCCTAACCCTTGACCGTGCACCACTTTCTGCCGCCGAAGTCGGTGAGCGTGGACGAGCGATCTATTTCGACGAAATCCAAAACCAAGTGGAGCCAGACCACAACGGTAAATATCTCACCATAGAGATCCTCTCCCACGACTGGGAGATCGGTGACAAGCACCGCGAGACACTCTTCGCGATACGTGCTCGTCACCCAGAAGGCGAGTTCTACACACTGAAGGTGGGCGAGATTGTCATTGGACATGCAGGCAGCGCAGGATGAGACTGACGGGACAGATCACGGCGAAGCTGAAGCCTACTCTCACCTTGTCTGTTCAAGGTTTCGCTGGTGATCTTTCCAATAAAGACTTTCTGATTGACACAGGGTGCAATCTTGAGCTTGTTCTATCTGCTGTCGAGATTGCTGTGCTTGGTTGGCCTCTTGTTGAGCATGCGCAAATCACACAGGCAGATGGAACGAGCGTCGATATTGATCTGCACGCAGGCATCTTGATTATGGGCGATTTTGCTCGGCCTATCCTAGCCGCCGCTTTAGGCACACAGCCCATTATCGGCATGGAACTTTTGCAAGGCTGGCAGCTCTGTCTTGATATTATTGCCCCAAACGAAGGGGAAATCAGGCTACAACCACTATGACCAAGGGCCGGCTGGAGGCGTTTAGTGATCGCGTGCTCTGGGCCAACCTCCACTTGCTGTTCTGGCTCTCTCTGGTCTCGTTTGCGACCGGCTGGATGGGCGAGAACCACTTCGCGACCCGTCCTGTCGCACTCTACGGCGTGGTGCTTTTGCTCTCGGGTGTGGCGTACTACATCCTGAGCCGTGTGCTCATTGCCGCGCATGGGATAGACTCACATCTCGGGCAAGCGCTCGGGAAGACACCAAGGGCATTGTCTCCCTGGTGCTCTACGCTATCGCGATTCCTCTGGCATTTTTTCTGCCGCTTGTCTCCGCCGCACTCTACGTCGCTGTGGCCGTGATGTGGCTCATCCCCGACCGGCGCATCGAAAAAACAATCGCGCCTTAGTCCTCTTCCGTGGGGGCGAACCCGCGGCGCATGACCGACTCGGTGATGGTGCGTGGGACGAGGAACTGCTGGAGGTAGTCCGGTCCGCCCGCCTTGCTCCCGACTCCGCTCATACGCGCACCGCCGAAGGGCTGGCGGTCGACCACAGCGCCGGTGATCTTGCGGTTGATATAGAGATTCCCCACCCGGAACTCCCGACGAACCCGCTCGATATTCTTCGGGGAGCGCGAGTAGAGCCCGCCGGTCAGCGCGTACATCGTCCCATCGGCGATGGCCAGGGCTTCGTCGAGCGAGGCTGCCTTGAGGATCGCGACCACCGGGCCAAAGATCTCTTCTTGACAGAGCTTACCCTCGGCGGGACAGTCCGCAAAGGCGCTCGGGGCGACATAGTAGCCCTTCCCGACCAGCTCCGCAGGCACTGCCTTCTGCCCAACCAGCTTGCCCTCTTGCTTACCGATCTCGATGTAGCGCTCGATCCGGGCCTGGGAGTCCGCATCCACGACCGGCGGGACATTGGTCGCCGGGTCGGCGGCATTTCCGACGATCAGGCTCGCCATCGCCTCGCCCAGTCGGTGGCAGAACGACTCGTAGGCATCTCCGATCACGATGATTCTTGAGCACGCTGAGCACTTCTGGCCCGCAAAGCCCGCCACCGATGCCAGCGCACCGGCCACAGCCTCATCGAGGTCCGCGTCTTCGTCCACGATAATGGCGTTCTTGCCGCCTAATTCGGCGATCACCCGCTTGATCTCACGCTGGCCCGGGCGCACCTCGGAGGCGGAGCGGATAATGCTGAGGCCCACCGCCTTGCTTCCCGTGAAGGCGATCACCGCGACACGCGGATCGTTCACCAGAGTCGGGCCGATCTGCTCGCCATCGCCGGGCAGGAAGTTGCTCACGCCCACCGGACAGCCCGCCGCTTCCAGTGCTTCTTGCAAGAAATAACCGACGCGGCAAGCCTGCTCACTGGGCTTGAGGATCACCGGGTTTCCCGCGACAATCGCGGCCACGGCCATACCGCAAAGAATCGCCAGCGGGAAGTTCCACGGCGCGATAATCACCGCGGGGCCACGGGCGTCATAAAAATACTCGTTCCACTCGCCCGGCAGGTTGCGCTTGCGCGGCTCCGAGAGGCGCTCCATCTCGGCAGCGTAGAAGTTGCAGAAGTCAATCGCCTCGGCCACATCCGCATCGGCCTCACGCCAGGGCTTTCCGACCTCGCGCACCATCCACGCCGAGATCTCAAAGCGGCGCTTCTCAAACTGCTCGGCGGTGCGCCGCAGCAGCTCGGCACGCTCTTTCACCGACACATCGCGCCAGCTCGGGAACGCCGCGCTCGCCGCGGCGAGCGCCTGCTCGGCCTGGGCAACACTGGCAAAGTGGGCCTTGGACGCCACCACCGCGGTCTCCGACGGGTCCAGGCGCTCGACGATGGTGCCTGTCTCTCGCTTGCCATTGATGACGATGGGAACGGAAAAGCCGAGGTCGGCCTTGATCTTATCTAGTGCTTCTTGCATTTTCTTCTGGTTCTCGGGGATCGCAAAATCCACCTCGGGGTTATTTGTGAATGCCTCCCCCCCATCCCCCGCCCGGCGGGGGGGATTCGCGGAAAGTTCCTTATTGTCCCCCCGCTCTGCGGGGGTTAGGGGGGAGGCCAACAGCGCATCGTCGGCGTTGGCATCGCCGGACTTGCGTATGAAACTATCGTTGGATGAGTTCTCTAAAAGCCGCCGGACGAGATAGGCCATGCCCGGAAGCAGCTCGCCAAACGGAACATAGGTGCGGACACGCTCGCCTTGCGCGGCGAGGGCGCGGCCAATGGGCTCGCCCATGCCAAAGAGCACCTGGTACTCGACCGTGCGTGGCGGGACACCCTTTGCCTCGGCGAGCGCCTGGGCTTTCGATGATGACCGGACATTATGACTGGCGATCGCGGGCCGGAGATGTTGCCAGTTGTCCAGCAAGAACTCCGTGCAGCGCTCGAAGCAGGCATCGGTGAGGGGCTTCTTCTCCCAGACGGGAACCGGATGGTGGCGCTGGGCGGCGATAATGGTCTCAAAGTCCCAGTACGCGCCCTTCACGAGCCGCACGTGCACCGGGACGCCGCGGGCAACCACCCAGTCGCGCAGCTCGACAAGATCGGCCTCCGCACGCTTCAGATAGGCCTGCACGACGATCCCCACATCGGCCCAGTTGGCAAACTCGGGCTCGGTGAAGATCTCGCGGAAGATACGGTTGGTGACCGTGCAAAAGTCGTGTTGCTCCATGTCGAAGTTGACAAAAAGCCCGTGCTTCTTGGCGGCGGAGAGAATCGGGTAGAGGCGCTCCTTCACGGCTTTCACGGTGGCATCGGCAGCCATCGGGTCAAAGCGGGAGTAGAGCGAGCTGAGCTTGACCGAGACATTGACCTTGGGAAGCTGGCCGTAGCTGGCTTTTTCCAGCTGGTCTATACTGGGCCAGTCTTTGGAGAGCCGCGCAAGGTCTTCAATCAGATCCAGATACTTCTTCTGGTACGCCAGTGCCTCGACCTCACTGATCACAGCCTCGCCCAGCAGGTCCATCGTGAAGGTCATCGGGACGCGGCGTAGGCGCTCGATCTCTTTGACGGCCTCGATCCCATTGCGCCCCGCGATAAAGCGCCCGGCCATCATCTTGGCCCCGGTGTGCGATGCGAAGTGCAAGAGCGAGCGCGAGGGGCTGGTGCTGGAGAGTGCCGTGAGAAGCTGCGCACCGCCCGGAGGCAGAGAAACATCGGGCCGCACCAGATACTCCATCAAGTGACGTGCCACGGACTCGGGAGATTTCAGAGCGGGAAGCGCGTCCACAAAGCGAAAAAGCTCGATCTTGAGCTTCTCATCGCGCGTGGAGAGCGCCATGAGCTTGCTATAGAAAATCTCGGTGGCGCTGCCTTTTTTCTCTTGACGCCGCACTTCGCAGAGCAGGCGCTTGCCGCGCGACTGGGTGGCCTGCTCGACGGCCATGCTGGTACTCATGGCCGTCATTCTACCACAATAAATGCAGACTGTCCTAATTTACATCAACACGCTTCAAGGTTAGAGTCGCACGCTCATCAGCACCATCCTGTGTGGGAGAAAACTGGGTGAGAAAGTCCCAGGTCTCCCCGTTATAGCTCGTCCGAATTCTCCCCCGAAGCTCTGCCCCTCGGATTCCGAGAGTGATCCCTGCCATAGACTTGAGCAGATTACTCAGGCTAGGCCAGATCAAGGATGGAACTGCCAGTGCGACTTCATCAGGCACGCTCTCCAAACTGGCAGCCTGCTTAGTTAGGATCAGTGCCCGTCCCTCACGCCAAAAGCGTACCGCGAGATACGCTGGCTCTGGGTCGAGCGTGAGATTGTCCACCTGATATGCGATGGCATTGGCGAGGAGTGCTTCGGCTAACGTTTGGTTGGGGTCAGGCGTGGACATCTTCAGTTCTGTGGCCCCGGCCCTATACTCTGGATGATCTTCTCATAGACCGGCTTGAGAGCGTTCCAGTCAGTCTCGGCGCACTGGGCACGGAGGGAGTAGCGCTTGTCGCCGCCTAGGATCGTCACCCGGTAGCCGTGCATCTCGCGTCCACCGTCTTTTCCTGTGTACTCCGAGAAGCGCCCTTCGCCAAGTTTGCTCTGGAGCAGCTGCATCTTACCGCCGTTGAAGGGATCGAGTTTCTTTCCCAGCGAGACCGCCTGTGCGTCATGGAGCTTCTCAACGGCGGGCTTGGTGTTCGCTCGAACCGCTGCGCCAAGCTGCCCCGGAAGCGCATCGGCGACGCCCCCCAGCTGGCTATTACTGGCGGTCATCATGTCCGCCATCAGGGAGTCTGCCAGATCCGCGCCAATCTTCAGGTAAGCGGTGCCCGATGTCAGCTCAATCGTCCCCGCATTCCCCCCGACCTCCACTTGTCCCGCGCCGCGCCAGCCTTTGGGCCTCAAGTAGGTAAAGCCGTTTCCTGGCCCGGTGTCGGGTCTCAGCTCTGGCGCGGGAACGGGGCCATTGCAGCCCATCGCGAATAAACTGAAACAACAGATCGTAGTAAGCCCAACTCTGAGTCTCTTTTGCATCTAAAAGTCACCTCTCCCCTGTCGGATGCAGCAGTTATGCAGAAGTTACACTTTCTCGGACGTTTTTTCCTTCTCAGGAAACTCAGGAATTTCCTCAGGCGGCACTTCGACCACCTGGCCATCTTTCCAGACCACGACGGACTGTTGCAGGCGCTTGTGCTCGGCAAGAGCCGCCTGCACCCCGGCTCCCAGTGCCTTCAAGACAATCGGAATATGGCTTAGCTCAAGTGTCTTTTTAGATTCGCGCTCGTCGCTCAACATAGCTCGCTCTCATCTGCCGCCAGGCATCGGGCTGTGGGGTGGTTCCAAAGGCAATCACACTAGGCTCCCCCATTGTCGTGTTGTCCAGCACCAGCCACTCGTCGGCCAAGGGCTGGTAAAGATCATAGAAACAGCGCAGCCCACTCTCCCACCGCCGACGAACTGTCAAATCGGGGATGGAGTGGCCGCCGGTGCGCACACGCTGATGGACACGGGCGACGGCCATCTCGGGGCTAGGCAGGTACAGAAAATAGAGACTAACATGGTAGCCCAGCCCTCGAAGAAACAGCAAACGCCCCGCCAAAGCCTTCCCCGAGAGCGTCGTCTCTAACGCAAAGTCGCGCCGCTCGTGGGCAAGAGAGTCTAGCCGCTCCAGCAATAGCCTTCCAGCAGCCACCTCGACACCAGTGCTTCGTGCTTCGAGGCGCAGGCTCTTGGCAATCTCATCGATGTGAGAGCTATGTTTGCGAATCTTCCCTCTACGGGCGATAATGTTCGGGAGTTTTTTGTTTTATGAGTATTCTCACGGTGTCCGGTGTCCAACCTCGCCAAGAGTTTTGGGGCAGATGTTTTATTTTCGGACATCACGTTTAGTGTTGCGGCGGGACAGAAGCTCGGGCTTATCGGGCGCAATGGTGGGGGCAAGACAACCCTCCTCAAGATTCTTCTGGGGCAGGAGCTCCCCGACCCAAGCAACAACCAGCCTCCCAAGATCAATCTCGCCAACGGGCGGCGCATGGGCTACCTGCGGCAAGAAGCACCCGTGCATCCCGAGCGCACGATTGCGGAGGAGATCGAGGTCGCGCTGGAGCCGTATCGGGCGGTACAGGCACGTATCTCCGCCGCCGAGCATGCCATGAGCGATGCCACCGACGATGAATCGCTCAACAAAGCGCTGGAAGAGTACACCGAGGCGCTGGATGAGTTCGAGTCGCGCGGTGGCTATGAGATCGAGTCCGAGAAAGACGCGACCCTGATGCGCCTGGGCTTCGGCCCGGAGACGCTCGAAAAGCAAGTGGGCTCGTGCTCGGGCGGCGAGCAGACGCGCCTCGCGCTGGCAAAGCTCGTGCTCACTCGCCCGGACTTGCTGATCCTCGACGAGCCCACCAACCACCTGGATATCAGTGCGGTGGAGTGGCTGGAAGGCTTCCTGAAAGAGTACGCGGGGGCGGTGATTCTGGTGAGCCATGATCGGTATTTCTTAGATGCGGTGATTGATAGCATTGCCGAGCTGGAGTTCCAGAAGCTGACCCTCTACAAGGGCAACTACTCCCACTTCCGCCGCCAGAAAGAAGAAAAGCTCCAGCGCCAGCAGGACATGTACGATCAGCAGCAGAAAGAAATCGCTCGCCTCAACGATCTGATCAAGCGCAACATGGGCGCGAACAACACCGCCAGTATCATCCGCCACAAGACCCAAGGCCGCATCGAGCGCATGGATAAAGTCGAGGCTGTCCGCACCGACACAAGCCGCGTGAAAGCCAAGATTGACGATAAAAACGCGGGTCGTATTGGCCGTGAGGTACTGAACCTATCGGGCGTGGCGAAAGTCTACGGCGAGCGTACTCTCTTTGCCGACCTCAATGCCATTGTCGAGCGCGGCGATAGAGTGGGTTTTGTGGGTCCCAACGGGGCTGGCAAGACGACCCTGGTCAAGATGCTCCTGGGTGAAGAAGAGCCAACCGCCGGAACGATCCAGTGGGGCCACAACGTACGCACAGCCTACTTCTCCCAGCACGCCACGGACGCCCTCGATGTCCAGAAGACCGTCCTCGACACCCTGCGCGACGAAGCCCCGGCCTGGAACGAGACCCAGCTTCGTAGCTATCTGGCCCGGTTTCTGTTCATGGGCGACGATGTCTTTAAGCAGGTGCAGATGCTCTCCGGAGGCGAGAAAAACAAACTAGCGCTCTCGTGCATGCTGCTAGAGCCGTGCAACCTACTCATCCTCGACGAGCCCACCAACCACTTAGATATCGAGTCGTGCGAGACACTCGGGCAGATGCTCCAAGACTACGCGGGAACACTCTTTCTGGTCAGCCACGATAGATACTTGCTCAACGCCGTCACCAATAAGACCCTTGGGCTCACCGGAACCGGCAGCGCCGAGCTGATCGAAGGCAACTACGCCACCTGGCGCGAGCAACAAAACCCCATAGCAGTCGTCGCGCCAAAGCCCAAAGTGGCCGCAGTCGCAGCACCCCCTGTAGCACGGATGGACAACAAGTCTCGTGGAAAAATACAGGCGGCTCTGGAGAAAGCGGAAGCGCGCATCGCAACGCTGGAAGCCCGACTCGCCGAACTCGAAGACAGCCTTGGCACCGGCACCGGCGATCTGGTCGCCCTCGCTGCCGAGCACACAAAAACACAAGACGAGCTTGCCACGACGCTCACCAAGTGGGAGAGCTTAAGCGAGGAGCTGGGGTAAAATTGTGGTATGTCCAACAAGGGCTTAAGTCGTGCCAAAGAGACATCGCTTTATTTTGCAAAATGTGAGAAAAACTTAAAACCATGAGCCTACAAAAACTCTCTAGCTTTAACCGAGACTCCGCTCTGGAATTTTTGAGAATCGAACAGCTTCTGTTGTGGGAAATCAAAGCAGCTCCCATCAAGATTTCGGCATTCTTTGAGGAGAGATTGGAGCGTCTTCACCGCAATTTTGCTCTCTACAACTCGGAGAGCGCTAAAGAATTGTTGATTGATGCTTTTTGCGAAGAGGCCTTGGAACGCCGCTCACAGCTCCAGGCGTGGAAAGAGGCACCTTTGCGTAGTGACACACTGACGGGGTTTGTGGACTACTTGATCGCTCAGAAACGTGCCTACCTTGGGCCACCGCTCCTCTGTGTGGTGGAGGCAAAGAAAGACGATTTTGAGCAAGGCACAGCCCAGTGCCTCGTCTCAATGGATGCCTGTGCCTGGCAAAACGCTCAAAAGCAACACGTTATCCCGGTGTTTGGTGTTGTCACCAATGGCTCTGGGTGGCAGTTTTATCAGCGGGACTCCCTAGGAAAGTACTCTGAGTCGGTGCTCTTTACATCGGGGGATGCTCCGCACTTACTGGGGGCATTAGATTTTATCTTCGCAGAATGTGAGAAAAATCTGGTATCCTGAGGCCACTATGGCTTTTGGTGGACAATCTCAGCAGCGCTGGGGCGATAACTCAATCAATGCGGCGGACTTTATCCGCGACTTTCAGCTCACCGATCTCAACGGTCGGGTCTGTCATTCTTTTCCAACACGGGGCCGAAGCTGGATCCTCTTTGCGTTCTTTGGTCTCGATGGCCAGAGCGCACAGACGCTTCAGGCGCTGCAAAAACTGGCCGATGGCTACAAAGAGAGCGGCAAGCTGACGGTCTGGGGCATCTCCCAAGAAACGGATGAAGCGGCTGTCCGAGAGTTTGCGGCGGAGAACGGCATCTCGTTTCCGCTGATGCTGGACCACCATCTCTACCACTCCGGCCTCTACGGCATCCCCTACGCCCCTGCCGTGTTTTTAGTCGCGAGCGATGGCACGGTTCAGCGAAAAGCCCTTGGCCACAAGCCCACCGTTCTTGCCGATATGTCAAAGAGAATCGCGACATTTGCCGAGATCGCAGAGCCGGTCGAAGTCTAGGCGATGCCCACCAAGTTTGATCTGGGCGATGAGAGCCTGAGTGTCACGGCCAAATCGGAGGCCAGTGCGCAGCTCACGGTCATCAAGGACTCGCGAGATGTGGAGCGCATCCGCCAGACCATCCCGAGCACGCTTGTCTCGATGGGCTTCACGATCTGGTTTTACTCCAATTTCTACGGCTGGGCGGTCGCGGCGGGCTTGGTGCTCTCGATCTTTATTCACGAGTGCGGCCACGCGCTGGCGGCACGCCGCTACGGCCTGCCCTACATGGGAATGCGCTTTATCCCGCTGGTTGGGGGCGTGGTCTTCCACCAGAGGGGCAACACCAGTGTCACCCAGGACGCCTTTATCGGGATCATGGGGCCGGTCTTTGGAACCCTCACGGGAATCGCCTGCGCGGTGGTCTACTTCATCACCAAGACCCCTTTCTGGGGAAGTCTTGCACAGCTCAACTTCTACATGAACGCCGCCAATCTGCTGATCCCCGCTCCGCCTTTGGACGGTCACTGGCTCGCCGCCGTGTTCTCCAAAAAGTCCCGCGCGACCAAACCCGAGAAGCTCAAGTGGGCGCTTGCCTGGGCCAGCCTCGGAATTTTCCTGATCGTCAGCGGAATCCTTATCTGAAGCACGGTAGAATAACCCCATGGCCGAGTTTGTTTATGTCAACGGGGAGTTTATTCCCAAAGAGCAGGCGACGATCTCTCTTTTTGATCACGGGTATCTCTATGGCGATGGTCTTTTTGAGGGCGTCCGTGTCTATGACGGGA
>JAPLCP010000018.1 GCA_026392155.1 Armatimonadota bacterium
GAAAGAAGCCGAGCCAAAATACTGCAAAGTGCTATTCGAGGATGTGAGCTACTTATCTTCCACTTGGTCGCGACTTTGGTACCAGGTTTGCTTCTGGGACTTCTCACCACTGCGCAGAGATGCAGCCCCTGATCACCACCCTATTATGGATAGTCTTCCAAAAACACACCTGCTCCGCAGAATCAGTACGAATCTGCAATCCAGAGGCCGAACAAGGTCTATGTTTGTTCATGCCCAATTCCTACCGCTCGAAATGGAGCGCAAGCAGACGCTGGAAAGCCTCCTCCGTTTTGATGGCGATATCTTCCAGAGTGAAGCCGACATAGATACAGTGGGCGCTGCCGATGCGATTCACCGTGGCGGTCGGCACGAAGCGTTTTTTCTGAGCGTCCGGGTTCAATTCGACTTCAAAGACCGGGGTCGCCGTGGTCGGATTGAGAACGCTGAACTGCGTTTTGATGGGGCTGTTGCGGCCGCGCCCCGATGTATTTTTTGAGGAACACACTTTCGGTGACTTCCCACTTGGCCTCAGCACTCTTCGCGGAGGGAACGTATCCTTGAATATTGCTCAGATAGCCGGGCGAAAGGAGAATCAGCGTCCGGATTGCCGCCGTAGGAACTGCCGTTATACCAGAGGACCAGATCGTATTTTTGCAATACTTCTATGCCGGGACCGTCTTTGTCGTTTGGTACGACACTCACATCATACGGGAGTGGCTTTCCCTGCCAGCCCTTGTCGAGCAAGCCACGAAACAGTTTGTCCGAGGGGGAGAGTTGCGTCTTCGCCGGGTCGGCGTTGTTGTCGCTCCAGTCGTCATCCACGAGCAGGATACGGGTGGAGTGGGCCGCGGCTTCCGGTTCGTTGGTTGGTTTGCCGGAAGGTGCGGCGGGTGGGGGCGCTGGCGCACTATCCAGTGGTTGCGCCCGTGCGCCACTAACAGCGGGCGGTATCGTCTGAAGCCGTTGAATTGTCGGATCGTAAACCACGGGCGACCAGATCACATAACGATGCCCTACATAGCCGGGAGAGCCCGTATTATCCGTCGCGACCCGGATATTGGCGGGAAGCAGCGGACGCGGCGTTCCGCCGCCAGAGGGAATCACCATCAGCTGCCCGCTGTCCGACCCCGTGGTTATCGCATAGGCGATAAATTGACCGTCTGGGGAAAAGGTAGGACTTCCCGCGCCTCCCGCCAGCGTCAGTCGCGCTCCCCGGCTGCCATCCGTACTGACTGCCAGTCTGCCGCCGCCCTCGCTGGAAACATAGACGACCTTGCGCCCGTCGCGCGACCAGGCATGATGCCAGCCATCGCCGACGGAATCCGGCTGAGAGCCATCGCCTTTCGAGACCAGCACGCCTCCCGCCGCCAGATGGATAAAGGCGATTTTCGAGGCGTCCGGTGACCAGAACGGGTCCATTTTCCGCATACCGTTGCGCGTCAACTGCGCCAGCCCGGAACTATCTCCGTTCAGGGCCCTCTCCGCCAGTGCAGGTCGGTTGGCATCCAGCGAAAATATCTGCATCCATCCGCTCTGCGTGAACATCGGCTTGGGATGGTTTATGACGCCAGGAGACGTTTTATTGAAGACGATACGGTTGTTCTTGCCCCAGTCTATATTACCTACCGTGAAATCGGTCAGTTGCGTCAGCCCGGTACCGTCTAGATTAATCCGATAGAGATACCCATTCATTCCACCGGTGAATGCCAGAGAAGCGCCGTTCGGAGACCAGACAACGCTTCCGGTCGTATAGGTATGCTGATTATAGACTTTCCGCAGATTTTTGCCGTCTACATCCACGACACGCAGGTAGGGATAGCCGTTTTCGATGGTAGTGAACGCGATTTTGGAGCCGTCCGGCGACCAGACCGGATACAGGTCGAACAGGTCATCTTTGGTAAGATTGAGCAGTCCCGTGCCGTCCGGATTGATCACATAAAGGTCACGGTTCGCAGTGAAGAGGATTTTGCTCTGCGGCAGGAAGCGCGGATTGCGCGTCGTCACCGGGGTCTGTGGCGTAATCTGCCCGAACGCCACGTCGGACAGGACGAGCGCCAGAAGCGCCATCCCCACTCTAAGAAGTCGTTGAAGCAAGGCCATTGCGCAGTTCCTCATTCCTTTTACATTGTCTCGGCAAGTATATTCGCGTTTAGACTAAAGGGCAACCTGTCACGCCGTTTTTGACGCTCCCACTCTGCCACGAGGCGCAGCACTTCCTGGCTGGGCCGGTAGTTCGCATTGGCTGGCGTCTGTATCAAGTGCCTGGGCGATGCGCTGTCCCAGATCAAGGGAGAGTGCTTTCACATCGTGTAAGATACCATGCCATCAATAATATCGGCGGGGACTATATCGAGAAACACAACGTACAACATTTGCACAACACCAAGTAAGTATCCTGCAAAGCATCAGGTTCTGATCAGCCTTTACGTTGAGAAGGCCTTTCATGTGACAACGGACACATCTCCAATTTTGCACAGACACATAAGAAAAAACTAAATTAACGATAAAAACGTGATTTAAATCACGGACTTGTCTTCCCAAGCTGTGGCATAATGTGCCTTAAAGGGAAATTTAAATGAAAATGCAGGCTGCTATTGGGATAGCCTTCTTGACATGTAGTGCCCTGTTAGGCAGTGCGACGAAAGCGCAGGTCTCCCATCAGATAGTACGTGCAAGTGTACAAATGGGAGCACCCCTTGAAGCTCGCGCCGAAGAGATTATCGCGCTGGCCCGGCAGTTTGTCGGTGGGAAGTATGTCTGGGGTGGCAGTTCGCCGAGCAGTGGTGGGTTTGATTGCTCGGGGCTTGTTCAGTATGTGTATAGCAAGAGCGGCATTCGCCTCCCTCGTGTGGCGGAGGATCAGTACCAGCGCGGCACCCCGGTACGCTACGAGGACCTTCAGCCCGGCGACCTGATTTTTCAGGCCAATACCTACAAATCAGGAATCTCTCACGTGGGAATCTACATTGGTCAGGGCAAGATTCTTCATGCCAAAGGACGCAACTACGGCATCGTCATCGACTCCATTGGCCCCTTTCCTCCGGGCCATCCTGGAGCACGGCGCGTACTTGGTGGCAATAGTAGCTTCTACACACCACCGACACGGACGCAGCCTGCTCAGGGCGTGGCCTTTCAGAACTTTCCCACAGGTGTTGTACGCGGAGATGTCCGCCTTGCCGTCGGATATGACCAGGTTCCTGCAAGTAGCGCGGTTGAATACGTCATTGAGGTGGATGGGGAGGAGGCTGTCGTCTTTCCAGAGTCTGGGGTGATTGTGCGCTTCGACACAACTCAGGTGGCCGATGGTGAGCACGTTGTAAAGTTGGTGCGGCGCAACAAGCAATCGGGCGCTCGGTTCATTTCCCAAACCACCACGATCACCACAGAGAATTACCGATGAAGCACATTCTGACCACAATAATATGCCTGATGGCGACGAACCCTCTCTGGGCTGACTCTGTTGAGTGCACTGCCGTGATCGACAAAACGAACGCCTCACGTACGGCAAGTGGGCTTGGTAAGCTGACAGAGAATCCTCAGCTCACCAAAGCGGCGCAGGCTCATGCCGAAGACATGGCTCAAAAAGGCTACTTCGACCATGTGAGCAAAGAGGGACGCACCCCCTCCCAGCGTGCCGGTGCAGCGGGCTATGTGCGCTCGGCAGCAATCGGAGAGAATATTGCGCTCGGACAAAAAAACGCGACCGAAGTCGTCGCTGGTTGGATGAAGTCGAAGGGGCATCGGGAGAATATTCTCAATCCCGTTTATTCCGAGATTGGTGTTGGGATGGCGGAGAAAGCGGGGAAGCGCTACTGGGTTCAGGTGTTTGCAACTCCCGCAAAAGGATCCCCTGGCAAGCCAACCAAGGCTTCAGTCGTGCCTTCCAAGCCTGACCTATCTCCCAAAGTGCTGGACACGTTGCCAGAGGTTCCTCCGCTGGCCCCATTACCAGAGAGACAACTTTTAGATGGCTTTGAGAGCGGGCTTTACTTTCGGTGGCGCTTGACGGGAGATTGCTGGGCCAATGCTCCGGAGGGTGCAAGCCGTACGGGAAAGTACACGGGGTGGTCGGGCAGCTACTATGCATCCTCGGCGCACCCGAGAGTTGGTGATTTTAGGGTGATGAGTGGTAAGGGAATCGCGCGATCCCCGGAGTTTCCGATCACCCACATGCAGCTGCGCTTCAAGATTGGGGGAGGCAACTACCCTGATGCTTGTGCCTTGAACCTGGTCGTAAAAGATGAGGAAGGGATAGAGCGAATCGTTCGCACCCAAACCGGTAATGACTCCGATAGTCTCACCGAAGCAAGCTGGGATCTAAGTGATCTCGTGGGTAAGCGTGCCCGCTTGGAGATCATAGACAAGCTGGCGTTTGGCTCGCATGCGTATATTCTCGTGGACGATCTAGAGCTCTCTGGCCGCCCACCCGATCTGGGAGTCGCGTTGGCCCCAGAGCCGATCCGAACGGGGCCGGTGATGGTAGTGGAAGGCAAGCTCCCACGTCCAACGGCTCCGAAGCCTGCAACCAGTGTGACCAGTGCTACGCTGGGGAGCATTGCTTCACAGGAGATTAAGCTACCAGATGGTAACGTCGTGCGTGGTAAGAACCTCGTGCTGGAAGCAACAGGTTATGGTCCTGGTGAGAATGGCCCTTGGGGTGACCGTACCGCGCTGGGAACTAAAGTGGGCTATGGCACGGTGGCAGTAGACCCTAAAGTCATCCCCCTACGTAGCCGCCTCTGGGTCGAGGGTTATGGTTTCTGCGTGGCACTCGACACGGGAAGTGCCATCAAGGGAATGAAAATTGATCTAGGCTACAATGACGATGTGACGGCTAATCAGTACGGACGGAAGAAAATCAAAGTGATCGTCCTAGACTGAGAGATCCTGTCAGGTATGGAAAAAGGGGTTGCGATGCGATTTGAAGAAGAACGGTACGCCGACTTGGAACGCCCTGCTGTCGGTTGCGTGTGGCAGGTTCCCTTTGTGGTGGTAGCCTACATTCCCACGACCGATGGAGAGATGGTAGATTTCGAGCGCACCGGATTTCGTGGAACCGTGCAGCAGCTTCGTGATCGAATCTTACGTGCGGTTCGTGTGACCAAGTGGATGATGGAGGAGGCAACACGATTTCATGGCTACAAAGAGCCTGGAGCACGCTCGTCTCTGGGCTATCGCTGTGTTCGATTTGTGACGATTTTAGAAGACATTCCCAAAGGACGCTCCGCCGGAAGTGCAGGAGTCTTCTTCCCCGACTACGGAAAAATAGTCGAGCAGGTTGGTGGTAAGAATCTGGTGAATCAACAGGGCACTAAAGAGTTCTGGATCTATCATTGGCACCATGGCTCTATTGCCCCCATCGAGACGAACCTTTCTAGTGCTCTCAGTGGTGACATCTCAAACAGTGACCGTCAGAACGACCTTCCGATCTATGATAAGTCGTACATGGTAGTTGGAGCAAACTTCAACCGTGGCCCGGACAAGCATGTCCATAATATAGGCCACCAGATGGAGGCTCTCTTAAGCTACGTAAATCAACGCCAAGATAGCAATACCGACCTCTTTAACAAGCAGTTTTGTGGACAAGACGACAAGGGCAAGTTTCAGCAAGGACGCTGTGGCAACTGCCACTTTCCTCCGAATGCGACCAAGGACTACGACTACTTCAATCCAAAACCGGTGCCCAGTGACATCGAGGACTGGAATCCCCAAGGTACCGGGGCCAAGAAACTAACCACTTACCGGACGTGGGAGCGCCTGCCTTACCGCTGCCCAACGGGCGATAAGATCCGTCAGCCGGGGACGATCCTGGAGGACGATGCTTGGTGGTATCTCTATTGGTTCCAGAACTTCCCCGGCCACGAGAGCCACATTGCCCACCCTAAGGGCGAGATGACGAACTGGTGGCGCTTCCTGGGAGACTGGGATGGAGCCTTCAAGGAAAAATACGGTCTCTGGAAAATCAAGTGAGCCTGACTGTGGACTATCCCCAGAAAAGTGTCCGTTAAGTTAGGCAACAGATACTTGATCGCGAGTACAAAAGAACCGTTGGTAGAGGTGACACCGTAGTCTCGCGGCATCGCAAGTGCCGCTGTATCAAAGACGCGGTGGGGCATAGTACAATTGTGTCTAACGGCTGCTCGGAGCCGCTCCACACCAGGGAACCAAGCGATTGCGTAACGCATACGCGCTTAGAGATTGCACATGCCATCCCGGTGCGACAAGTCGAATGGCAACAAGGATGCAGAAAGTTCGTCAAGTGAGCGTGAGTAAGAAAATTGATACGGTGGTGGCTGTAGGGCAAGCGTGGCATGTGCTCACGATTGACGCGGTCAAGAACCACCTGCAAACTGATACCACGCAGGGACTGTCTCAGGTCGAAGCGGCAAAACGACTAACACAGTATGGCCCCAACTCTCTGGTGCAGGCTCGTGGACGTTCGACATTTGCGATTCTCTTAGCACAGTTTCGCAGCCTGATTGTCGCCTTGCTCGTTGCTGCCACCGGAATTGCTTTCGTCATGGGCGACCATATTGAGGCAATCACCATTTTGGTTGTTATCGTCCTCAATGCGGGTATCGGCTTCTTTACCGAGTGGCGGGCGGAGCAGGCCCTCACCGCGCTACAAAAACAATCGGTGAGGAGTGCGCATGTCGTCCGGGGCGGCATACAGAGTGAGATTCCTGCAGCGGAGCTGGTGCCGGGCGATCTCATCATCCTTGCGGAGGGAACACGAGTCCCCGCCGATGGCCGTATTATCGAGAGTGTGCGGCTAAAAATTGAGGAAGCAGCCCTCACGGGTGAGTCGCTCGCGGTGACGAAAACACCGGAGCCCCTCCAGGAATCGGGTGCCGCCCTTGGGGATCGTCTGAACATGGCCTTTCTAGGAACCACGATCACCGCAGGGCGTGGACAGCTACTGGTCACCGCCACCGGCGCGCAATCCGAAGTGGGTAAAATAGGTGTCCTGATTGATGAAGCGATCACCCGGGCAACCCCACTGGAGCAAAAGCTATCTCGACTTGGCCATCTCCTTATTGTCGTGGTGCTGGCACTGTGTGCCGTGATCGTGGTAGCGGGCTGGCTCCGCGGTATCACCGACTTCTGGCACATGCTGGAGATCGGTCTCTCACTTGCGATTGCGGCCGTCCCGGAAGGGTTACCCGCCGTGACCACGATGACACTGGCAATGGGTATGCAGCGCATGGCGAAGCGACGTGCGCTTGTCCGTCGGCTCCCTGCCGTTGAGACTCTGGGCTCTGTTACTGTCATCTGCACCGACAAGACCGGGACCCTCACCAAGAACGAGATGACGGTCTGTGTTTATGTGCTGGATCAGAAACGTGTCAACGTGACCGGGCTTGGCTACGAGCCTGTGGGAGCCTTTCAGAAAGACGATAAACCCGTAGACCCACAAAAAGACGAGGCGCTTGCACTTGCTGTGCGCATCGGTGTGCTATGCAACGATGCGAAAGTGGAGCGTACCGACGGCCACGAGAAGGTGCTCGGTGACCCCACGGAGGCGGCCCTGATAATCGTGGGGGAGAAGGCAGCAATGGACTCCGCGGCACTTGCCGCTGATTTTCCACGCCTCAGTGAAGTGCCCTTTAGCAGTGCCAGTAAGCAGATGATCACCGTGCACCGCAGACCAGATGGCAAGACCGTCGCGTTCCTCAAGGGCTCACCGGGCACCCTGCTCAAAGCGAGCACGACTCAGATAAGTGCTTCAGCAACGAGCCTCCCAACTCCCCTCACACCACAGGATCGTCAGCGCTGGGAAGAGCAGAACCAAGAGCTGGCTAAGGCAACCTTGCGTGTGCTCGGCCTTGCGTATCGGGAGCTGCCCGAGGGCTATGATGAGAACGAGCTTTCGCGGGAGTTAACCTTCGTGGGCTTGGTTGGGATGCGCGATCCGCTGCGGGATGAGGCACGAGCCGCCATCGTCACCTGTCGCGATGCAGGCATTCGCAGTGTGATGATCACGGGTGACCAGCAGGCAACGGCCGCTGAGATTGCCCGGCAGCTAGAGATTGATCGAGATTTCGAGGGGCTGCCCCTTCGCACCATTCATGGCCGCGAGCTGGCTGACTTGGATGTGGACGGCTGGAAACGCGTTGTGGCCGATACGGCGGTGTTTGCTCGCGTCTCCCCCGAGCATAAGCTACAGATTGTGAAAGCCTTTCAGGCGCAAGGGCACGTTGTCGCCATGACTGGCGATGGCGTCAACGATGCCCCCGCATTGAAGCAAGCGGACATTGGTATTGCAATGGGTATTCAGGGAACCGAGGTTGCCAAAGGGAACGCGGACATTGTCATTACCGACGATAACTTCGCTAGTATCATCTTAGCGGTTGAGCAAGGCAGGGTTATCTACGGAAACATTCTCCGGTTTCTTCACTACCTCCTTTCCTGCAACCTATCCGAGATTCTCACCGTCTTTTTTGCTCTCATGATCGGCTGGCCGCTCCCGCTCGTCGCTCTACAAATCTTGTGGCTCAACCTCATCACCGATATCTTTCCTGCCTTTGCTTTAGCGCTGGAGCCATCTGCACCGGGCGTTATGAAGCGTGCGCCACGTGATCCACAGGAGCCCCTGCTTACCGTGCACTTCGTTTGGCTCATCACCTGGCAGGGGCTACTGCTTGCGGGCGTGACCCTCCTCGCTTTCGGGCTCGGAATGCGCTGGTATGGAAGTGAGGGCGCGGGCCTGCGCCATGCCAACACCTTGGCCTTCATGACCCTGGCCCTCTCCCAAGTTTTCCATGCTTTCAGCGCACGCTCCCAGAACCGCTCTGTGTTCACCCGCCGCCTGTTTACCAACGGCTGGTTGTGGGCGGCAGTGCTGATGTGCCTGATCCTACAGGGAGCTGCCGTCTACATGCCGCTCCTGCAAAAAATCCTTCATACCTCTTCCCCAATAGCTTCCGACTGGGCGGTGATTCTCGCTTGTTCTCTGCTTCCCGTAGCCGTGGTGGAGTGTGTCAAGTTGCTCGCGTCTCTTGTTGCGAAGCTGCAACTGTCAAAAGTGGTTGGTGAAGGAGCTTCATGATAGACAAGTGGTCAGGGCTGGCACAAATGTACTTCGCACAGTACGGCTACATGTTCGTCTTCGTCGCTCTCCTTTTGGAGAACGTCCTGTTTCTTGGAGCCATTATTCCTGGGGCAGTGGTTCTCATCCTGTGCGGCTGGCTGTCCCAAAAGGGCGAAGGATTCCCTTCCTCGTTGGTTCTTGTCGGCTTCCTGGGAACGGTATCGGGTGATGTGGTCAGCTACACGATAGGAAAGAAAGTCGGCACTCGCTTGCTCGTTTCAAAGAAGTGGGGAAAGGGTCTTACGGCGATGTGTGAGCGAGTGCGTAACGAGCCAATGTTGCTCATGTTCTGTCACTTTGTTTCTTATCTGCGCATGTTTGTTCCCTTGAGCGCAGGGGTAAGCGGTGTTCCCTTTCGACGCTGGTTGCCGCTCGATGCGAGCGGCGCGGCGCTCTGGGTAGCCTCGCATATTTCAGTGGGCTATTTTCTCTCGCTCTCTGAAGCCTCCGCTTACATGAAGCAAGTTGCAGTGGTGGTTCTTGCCTTGTTAGTTTTGTGCATCAGTGTCCGCGCTTTTCTCATACGTCGGCATGTGGAAATCCCCTAGACCAGGACGCGATGCCACTTTCGGCAGTGAGAGTCGAGACAAAGGCAATTGGCCTGGGCGCAATACAGAACTGTAATGGCGGAATAGTGCTAGAAATTGGCTGTCTTTTCATGGTGGTACTGTGCCGAAATCCGCTACACTTCTGACAAGCAAAGATGCAATCTTCCAGAAGGTTAGAGTTCACCATTGAAGCCAGGGATGTGATGGTCGTCCGTGGGATGGCCCGCACTCGCCTGCGCGTCTCTCCGAACCTGAGTCAACACGTCACCCAAGAGCGCTGGGAATCACTACCGGAGTACCTCGCGGAGACACCGGGCTGGGCCCGAAAAGGTCAGCTACTAGGGCTTGTGAGCGGCCCTTGCCGGGGCTACTTCTCGCTGATCCCCGAGAGTGTCGCCGTTCGGGATGCCCGAAACCCGACCCGACTATTTGAGCGCGGGCGCGACTTCGAGTGCGACAGCGAGTGGGGCACCCTGGGGCGAGTCGTAGCGGGAAGTATCGGGGGCGAGCAGCCGGTTCTGGTGGACTATGCCTACTCACTTCGCCGGCTCGATTCAATTGTCGAAGAGGCGCGGGGCAAGCTTGTTCTCCGCCAAGGGACGCCCCATATCGCGACCCCTGAGCCACCGGCGCTTAAAGCGGGGGAGACACGGCTGGCGAATCTCTGGTGGCCCAAGGCGGCCGAGCGGCTGGAGGCCACGCAGCTCTTTCTTATTCAGGAGGTCGTGCCACCAAAGCCTCCGCGCCTCGCTGAGCAGCTCTTGCCCCAAACGCTCCAGAAGCTCACACGCGGCGAGCCTGTGACGGTTCTGGCCTGGGGCGATAGCGTGACCGGGGGCTATCCGGGGGCGGTGGTCTGGCACAAGCAAGTCATAGACGGGCTACGCACACGCTTCCCCAAGGCAAAAATCACCACGCGGGTGCTGGGCTGGGGAGCGCACAACATGGCCGATTTTTTGGCCGCGCCGCCCAGTAGCCCGTTCCACTACGCCACCCAGGTACTGGGCAGCAAGCCCGACCTCGTGATCTCCGAGTTTCTCAATGACTTCGTGCTGCCCCCCGACCGCTGGGAGCCACAGTACCGCCGCGTCCACGCCGACTTTAAGGCGCTTGGCGCGGAGTGGATCGCCCTGACACCGCACTATGTCTGGCCGGGCTGGATGGGGCTTCCGTCGGAGCGGGACTGCGACCGCGACCCTCGCCCCTATGTGACGTTCCTACGGGAGTTCTGTGAGCGAAACGGGGTCGCGCTGGCGGATGCCGCCGCACGCTACGGCCAGCTCTGGCGCAAGGGGATTCCCTTCACCACCCTGATGGTCAATGCGGTTAACCATCCTAACACCGCCGGGATGCAGATTCTCGCCGAGAGTGTCTTGGCGCTCTTTGATGGGGAGAAGGAGCGAAGCCGGTGACCATGCTCACCCACGACCCGCCGCATCTGGGAATCTTGAAGCGTGCCGATGTTTTTCGTCAGAGCCAGCTCTCACTCGACCTGAACTGGAGCCGCCTGCCCCTACCGCGTGGCTACCCGCTCCACAGGCATGAGTTCTCGGAGCTGGTGATCGTGCTCGCGGGAAGTGGCCTACACACCACCCCAACCGAGTCATTTTCGATCCGGCGCGGCGATGTCTTCATGCTCCAGGGCGACGAAGCACATGGCTATCAAGAGACTCATGAGCTTGAGATGGCCAACCTGCTCTTCTTCCCGGGTGAGCTGCGCCTGCCCTGGGGTGAGCTGAGCGCACTGCCCGGCTTCCATGTGCTCTTTACCATTGAGCCGCATATCCGCCGCCAGGAGAGCCTCAAGAGCCGCCTCTGTCTGGACGCTGCCTCCCTGAAGCAGGTCACGGCATGGCTCACCGAGCTGGATCGTGAGCTGACCGAGCAGCAGCCCGGCTGGACAGTGCAAGCGCTCTCGTATTTTTTGCTGATCCTGACGCACCTGAGCCGCTGCGCGGGCCAAGATGCCCGCCAAGAGCCGCTCCCGGTACTCAAGATCGGGAGCGTTCTCAGCCTGATGGAGCAGCGCTACGCTGAGCCACTGACCCTGGAACAACTGGCGCGCGAGGGCCACCTCTCTGAGCGCTCGCTGCATCGGAGCTTTCACCAGGCACTGGGCTGCTCTCCCATGGAGTACCTCACGCGCATCCGGCTCCAGCGTGCCCAAGAGCAGCTCAAGCGCTCTGGGGCAACGGTCACCGAGGTTGCCCACAGTGTTGGGTTTTCGGATAGCAGCTACTTCTCCCGCAAGTTTCGACAAGCCGTGGGAGTCAGCCCTCGCGACTGGCAAAGGAGGCGCACGTGAGCAACCACTATCTCATCGGGGCGCTCATGTGCCCTCTCTGGAAGGGGGAAGACCGCTGGAAGCCGCTCAAAGGCTACCCCGAGCGTGAGCCCGTGATCGGCTGGTACGATGAGAGCGATCCCAAGACGGCGGAGTTTGAGATCCAGACCTGTCTTGCACACGGCATCTCGTTTTTTGCTGTCTGCTGGTTCCGCGACAAGTCGAATCTCGGCAAATCGCCGATCCAGACCCAGTTTGGACACTGGACCGACGAAGCCCTGCCACGTGCCAAGAGCCGCAACAAGTTCCGCTACGCTCTGCTCTGGGAGAACCTCAACGACATCGCCTGTGGTGTTGCCGACGAAACGGACTTTCTGGAGAACCTCGTTCGGCACTGGATTAGTCAGCACTTCAAGAAGAGAACCTACCTCAAAGTAGACAACAAACCCGTGCTCTTTCTCCATGGCCCAGAGAAGCTGATCGCAGAGCTCGGTGGCACCGAAAAGGCTGCCACGACACTGGAGAAGGCACGGGCGCTCTGCCAGAAAGCGGGCTTTGCGGGGCTGACGATTCTAGGGCAGAACTGCTCCAAGATGGCCCCCGATGCCAATGCGCCCCTGAAGGCCCTCGGGCTGGACTATAGCTTTGCCTATCACTGGCCCACATTTGCGGGTGCCCCGTTTATGGTTCCCGGCCTCACGCCCGACCCCAAGCGCATGGCGGCGGGGCAGGCGCTGGCGTGGAAAAACCAGGCGGCGGGTGCCCTGCCCAATATCCTCACCGCCTCGATTGGCTGGGACTCCCGTCCTTGGGGCGGCTCTAGCTCGCCCGTGCGCTGGAAGCTCAGCCCGGAGCAGTGGCAGCTGCTTTTAGAGTGGGCTAAGACCGAGCTGGATAGCCGCGCCGTCACAAGTGCGGGCTTGGAGAGCCAGATGCTGCTCCTAGATAACTGGAACGAGTACGGCGAGGGGCACTACCTCTTTCCGACAAAAGGCGATGACTACACCTACCTTGATGCCCTCCGAAATGTATTTCCCGCCAGCGGGGAAGCGCACCGGGACGCCCTCCCGGAACGACCGCAGGCGATGACAAAGCCTGCAAGGAACTCTCAGCGATGAAAAGAACGGCTTTTACTTTAATTGAGCTTCTCGTGGTTATTGCTATTATTGCGATCTTGGCGGCGATTCTCTTCCCCGTCTTCGCACAAGCACGGGAGAAAGCACGTGCGATTGCCTGCCTCTCCAATACCAAGCAGCTGGGTACAGCATTTATGATGTATGTTCAGGACTACGATGAGCGGCTACCTCAGGGCACCAATCGTTTCTACTACGGCTATCTCTCCGGCAACGGCTGGGCGGGACAGCTCCAGCCCTACATCAAGAACGCAGGAATCTTTAAATGCCCCTCCGACCCCACGCCCGTTCGCACAGGTGTCGGGGGCGTGCGCCTTGATCCCGTCTCCTACATTGGCAACTTCTCCGCCCTCACCGATGTGCCAGGCTACAATGTTGGCGGGAGCCTGCCTGCCTTCAACTCCCCGACAAGGACGATCCTTCTGTGTGAGGGCAAGGGCACCACGACCAACCTCAATGATACGTTTGAGACGGGCACGACTTTCTACTCTCCCACGACAGATGGCCGCTCGATTGTCTACACACGAAGCAATGGCTCGCAGGGCTGGCAGCCCAACGGCGTGCAGTTCTTCAACATGGGGGCGGTGGATGGCTCTGCTCCGGCAGCGCAGGGTGGGTTTTATACCTCGCTGGATGGTGTAACGCCAAGTGGTTCATGCCACGCGCTGTCTCCGGTGGTGGTACGGCAGCCAATGCCACCGATCCACAGAACAATGCAACCGGCAACGCAGAGGGAACCGCCTACGCTGGCCCCGGTGCACACGCCATTACGTTTAGTGCGAACTAGGAAAAGCCATGCGTAAAACACTATTTCTCATCGCCCTTGGTGCGATCCTACTGGCGGGATGTCAGTCTCAAGAGAAACCACTGGGGCGGACGGACTACCCCGCCCAAGTCGCGCCTGCGGGTGCAGTTCCTCCGGGAGCCCCTCCTGGAACACCGCCTCGCACTCCCACCGGACCGGGCGGTGTCCCCGTTGGTGCTCCCGGAGGTGGTGGCGTTCCCATGGGCGCTCCCGGTGGCGGCGGAGTGCCCCGCTGAGCCGCCAAGTGCTTACCAGCCTCAGTATGCTGATGCTGGCAGGCTGTACCCCAAAAACGCCTCCCGCTCCGTCGCCACCGCCCCCCATCCCTGAGGTTCGTTTTGTAGATCGGGCGGCGGAGGCGGGGCTTGCCTTTCGCTTCCGCATTGCAGGACCACGCCCTCTGGACATTCTCCAGAGCATCGGGAGCGGCTGTGCGTTTCTGGACTTCGACAGCGATGGCAACCTCGATATTCTCTTGGTTGGAGAGAGGCCGGGGCTCTTTCGGGGCGATGGCACGGGGCACTTCACCGATGTCACTGCGCTTCTGCGCGGCATCCATGGCCACTTTCTGGGCTGCGCCGTGGGGGACTACGATGGTGATGGCTTTGTGGATCTCTATCTGTCCGGCTACCGTGAAGGGCGCTTGCTTCACAACGAAGCGGGGAAGGGGTTTCGGGATGTTACGGCGGCAAGCGGGCTGAGGCCGCAGCCGTGGGGCACGGCGTGTGCTTGGACCGATATGAACGCAGATGGTAAGCAGGATCTTATTGTGGGCAACTATGTCGCCTTTGACCCGAAGCGGGATAGGCGGCTCTGCCCGGTGAAAGGGCATCCGACGGGCTGCGGCCCAATCGACTACCGCCCCGTGAAGAGTGTGCTGTACCAAAACTTGGGGGGAGGGCGCTTCCAAGGTCTCACGATAAATGGGACGCAGGGCGGGGGGCTGGGCTGTGTCGTGCTCCCGCATGAGGGTAGCCCGCGCCCTGCAATCGCGCTCATCAACGACGAGCGACCTGCCGACCTACTCACGCCAACCGCAAGTGGCTATCAAAACTCCGGCCCCGAGTCGGGGATGGCGGTGACCCCGGAGGGCGGTGTTTATGGCGGAATGGGCGTGGATAGTGGTGACTATGACAACGATGGCGACCCTGACTTGATTATCGCAACCTTTCAGAACGAGATGAACAACCTCTTCCAGAACCAAGGCTCTGGGCTCTTTGCCAATGACTCGGTACGCTCAGGGATTGCTCTGCCTGCCCCGCACAAGCCACAAGTGGCCTTTGGGGTGAAGTTTCTCGATGCCGACAACGACGGCTGGCTGGATGTTCTCTTCACTAACGGCCATATCCGCGACAATGTCGAGACCTTCGATACCACCACGACCTACCGCCAGCCCACGGAGCTCTTCCACAACCGACACGGAAAGTTCGCCTACCAGCGCATCAGTGCGCCGATAGTCGGACGTGGCCTCGCCGTGGGCGACTACGACAACGATGGCCTCCCCGATGCGCTGGCCGTGGATGCCGAAGGAGCGCCGCTACTGCTCCACAACGAGAGCACACAGACCGGCAACTGGCTGGGCATCAGCGGGCTACGCGAGGGAACAAAGCTGGTCGCCCAAATCGGGGAGCGGACACTCACCCGCTGGTGCCACACCGATGGCTCCTACCTCTCGGCCTCGGATGCACGTGTCCTCTTTGGCCTTGGCACCGCGACGCTTATAGACTCTCTTACGCTTACCTGGCCAAGCGGCAAGACCCAGACTCTAAAGAATCTAACACCCAATCACTACGTCACTGCGAAGGAAACCCGCTAGTGCCCTCAGTGCGCTTGGGACGAGTTGGACTTCTCGCGGTGCCGCTGATCGTGCTCAATGCGGGCTGGATCGCCCACTCCGAGATGCGGACGTCTGTGACTGAGCTGACGATCTCAATCCCGTTTATCGGGGTAATCTTTCTGCTTTTTCTGCTCACCCTCGCCAATAGTGTGGTCCGTCTTCTTACCCAGAAAGAACTCCTGCTGATCTACGCAGCTCTCTCGGTCTCTAGTGTCGTCTCCGGTTTTGGGCACTTTGGCCTGCTGCTGCCGTTTCTCGTTGCACCGTTTCGCACACCGGGTGGCTCTCTGAGCGAGCTGGAGCCGCTTCTCCCCAAGATCATCGGCCCGCACGATCCTGACGTACTCAAGGGCTTCTACGAGGGCCATAGCAGCTTCTTCCAGCCCGAAATCCTGCGCGCCTGGGCCGGGCCACTGTGCTTCTGGGGTGGCTTTCTCTTTCTGCTCCTCTGGACCAACCTCTGCCTCGCCGCAATCTTCCGTCGCCGCTGGCAGGAGCAGGAGTACCTTGCCTTCCCGACGCTCGCCCTCCCGCTCGCCATGACCGACGAGAGCGCAGCACTCTATAAAAACCGCCTGATGTGGCTCGGGTTTGTGGTTCCGCTGGGGTTCCACTCGCTCAACTCTCTGGCGAGCCTCTATCCGTCGCTGCCGACGTTCCCCATCAACCACGCGGTAGACTACGGCGGGAGCAACCTCCCCTTCCCCTGGAATGGGATCGGCTACCTGCCGCTCTGCCTGCACCCGGCGGGGGTCGGGATGGGGTACTTGGTCAACACCGATGTCGCCTTCTCCCTCTGGTTCTTCTTTCTGGTTCGCAAGGCACTCAATGTCTGGGGCGTGACCGTGGGCTGGCGGCAACCAGGCTACGGTGGCTGGGGCGAGGGGCCCGCTCCTGAGTTTCCCTACGTGGCATTCCAGGCCTGGGGGGCATGGCTGGCCGTGGCCGTCGGCGCGGTCTGGACAGGGAGGCACTACCTTCGTAGCTTCATCCACGAACCCCACACGGAAGAAGCCCTCGCCGCGCGGC
>JAPLCP010000019.1 GCA_026392155.1 Armatimonadota bacterium
GCATGGGACGAGCTTTCCATTGGCGGTGAGCCGGAGCCGGTTACAGCCGTCACAGAACTTATGGCTGATGGGGTTGATCACGCCCACGGTGCCTAGTGCTCCCGGAATCTTGAAGTTTCGGCTCGTGCTCTCCCGGGTATCGTGCAGTGCTTCTAAACCCGGCCAAAGCGTCTTGAGCGTTGCGATGGCTTCTTCATTGCTGACATACTGCGCTCGCCACTGGGCATTACTCACTTGCCCGATGGGCATGTACTCCAAAAAACGCACGGAGATCGGGCGCTCCCGTGTCAAGTTGCCAAACGCCTCAATCTCATCATCGTTGATGCCGCGCATTAAGACGCAGTTAAGCTTGATCGGGGAGAAGCCGACAGTAAGAGCGGTCTCCAAACCTTGCCAGGCCCGTGCAAATTCTTCGCGGCGGGCTAGCTTGACAAAACGCTCTTCTTGAAGCGTGTCCATCGAGATATTCACCCGCCGAATCCCAGCATCCCAGAGTGCTTGGGCATCGCGTGCTAACAGAATCCCGTTGCTGGTGAGGGTGACTTCCTGAATTCCTGAAATTGCCGTGAGCCTCGCCGCCAGCTCAGGAGTATTCTTGCGAACCAGAGGCTCCCCGCCGGTGAGCCGTATTTTCTTAAGACCCGCACTTGCGAGCGCTCGCACCACATGCTCAATCTCATCAAAGCTTAGGACATTGTCCAAGTCTTCGTAGGGGACACCTTCGGCGGGCATGCAGTAGACACACCGAAGATTACAGCGATCCGTGAGTGAGATACGCAGGTACTCGATGCGACGACCAAACGAGTCGGAGAGGGCGAGGGGTAGGGGAGTCATCAGTTAAGAAGTGGCCGGTTTGGTGTCTGGCTTTGGCGTAGGGGCAGGCGTCTCCGTTTTCGTCTCTGTCTTAGCCTCGGTTTTGGTTTCTGTGGTGGCTGTCTCGGTCTTCGCTTCCGCAGGCTTGCTCTCGGTCTCGGCAGTGGGCTTCGACTTGCTCGGAGCCTCTTTCTTGGAGTCGTTGATGTAGAAACCGTCGCCTTTAAAGGCAATCCCGACGGGGTAGATGATCTTCTTGACGGGACCGTGGCACTCCTCGCACTCGGTGATGCGTGGATCGCTCATTTTCTGAACCCGCTCAAACTCATGGCTGCACACCGTGCAGCGGTATCCATATGTAGGCATAGGGTAAGATTTTATCATGAACACACTACCAAGTACCGAACTTGTTAATCCGCATACCGACGGTATAGACCGTCTGCCCACCGACGAAATGCTGCGCCGCATCAACGATGAAGATGAGAAAGTCGCCGGGATCGTCCGGGGCTGCATCCCCGAGATCGCCCGCGCCGTGGATGCCATCGCCGAAGGACTGCGCGCGGGCGGACGGCTGATCTACGTGGGGGCGGGCACCTCGGGCCGTCTTGGGGTGCTCGATGCCAGTGAGTGCCTCCCGACGTTTGGTGTCTCCGTGGAGCAGGTCTTTGGCATTATTGCAGGCGGTGAGCGTGCGCTGACAAAAGCTATCGAGGGCGCGGAAGATGACCGACAAGCCGGCTCCGACGCCATGGACAAAGTGCATGTGGGCAAGCACGATGTGATTGTCGGGATGAGCGCCTCGGGCGGCGCACCCTACGTGCGCGGCGCGATTGCCCGTGCGAAAGAACTAGGAGCAGTCACTGTCGGCGTTGCCTGCGCCACGCCCGCACCGCTCTGCGAAGACGCCGACATTGCCATCCAGGCTGTCGTCGGGGCGGAGGTGCTTCAGGGCTCGACGCGCCTCAAGTCCGGCACTGCCCAAAAACTCATCTGCAACATGCTCAGCACGGGCGCCATGGTCAAGATCGGCAAGACTCTAGGAAATCGCATGGTGGATGTCCAGGCCACCAACATCAAGCTCGTCGCCCGCGCCCAGCGCCTCATCGCCGACCTAGGCCAGACCGACTTGGAGACCGCCGCCAAGCTCCTCACCGAGTCCGGCGGCTCCGCCAAGCTTGGAATCGTCATGGCACGCAGGGGCGTAGATGCGAACCAAGCCCGTCAGCTACTTGCTACCGCCAATGGTTTTCTATCTGTGGTAATGGAGGAATAAAGGGTGAACTACCGCGCCGCTGCAAGTCTCTGCGCTCTCCTTGCACTTGGTCAGCTTTACTTTGAAAGCGACGCCGAGAACGATAATAGTAAGTTGATAGGCAACACCTTGACGTTTCCGTACCAAGCCATCAAGAAGCACGCTGAGGTAAGTGGCGGCTATCTTCCGAGCCAGACAGAGGGGCAGGAGTTTCGTGCAAATGGTATAGGGCCGAAGCTCATCTACAACCCCGAGGTAGCCGGAAAACCTTGGAATCACCTACCCCGTAACCAGTGGATTCTCCGGACAGCGGAGCCCCTCGGTGAGAATATCTGGACGATTGTGCGTGGTCATAAAGACGATGAACGAGGCGAGCTTCGTTGGAAAGCTCGCCCGAATCTAAATCTTTGGCTGTTCTGGAACGCGGGGGGATTCACCGCGATGCTTACTCTTGTGTTGGGAGGGCTGGCACTTCTGGAGTGGCGACTCAAACGGAATCTAGCTCGATAGCTCAATAGGTGTTAAACGCCTCGTCAATCAGGCTGAGATAGGCGTCTTGGACACCGGCACCGCAGACGACGCTGCCGGGGACGGGGCCGTCGCAGCGGAGGGGATTGCCCTTTAAGTCCGTCACGCAGCCGCCTGCTTCTCGGACAATCAAGTCCATCGCCGCCACGTCCCAGGGCTTGTCGCCGCGGCTGATCATTCCTGCCAGCTCACCGCGTGCCACCAACAATCCGGCGTAGACCATTGAGCAGACTTTAAGAATCTTGCTGCCCTCGCGCTCTAAGAGGGTAGGGAGCTCGGTGAGCTCACCCACGGGGAAGCCGCTCCACCAGAGCCCTTCCACATCGGTGACCGTGGCACGTAGGCTCGTGCCGGTAAAGGCAGTGAGGGGCACTCCGTTACAGAACGCACCTTTGCCCCGCTCGGCAGTGTACATACGATCCGCGTGAAAGTCGTAGGCGACGGCCACTTCGGTGACGCCATTGACTACTAGACCTAGAGAGAACGCTGAGGTCGGGATCCCGAGGGCATAAGGAATGGTGCCATCAATCGGGTCACACACCCAGACATGATCCGCGCCCTCGTGGGGCTGGCTGGACTCCTCGCCAATAATCGCATGGCTGGGGTAGATCCGGGAGAGCTCGCGGATCACGAGGTCATTGATGGCGATATCTGCCTCAGTGACAGGCGTATTGTCGGACTTCCAGGTGCTCTCGCGCGCCGTGATAAAGATATGGCGGCCAATCTCTCCAGCCTGCTTTGCCAGAGAGACTGCCGTCTCCAGATAGGTTGTATTCACGCGACCATTCTACACGATACTGTCATTTTTGGCGTAGTGAGTCTATGAACCTCGGATCGTCCAGCGGCACATCGGGCTTTTCGCCGCGCCGCTTTTTAAACTGCGGGTCAGACGGATCGAACGTGTCGCCGGGCTTGAAGACCCTCGGATCAGCGGGGACGTGCTTATACGGCGTGAAGTCCGGCGTCGTCGTGAACATCTCCGAGAGATCGGTGGCGAGGGCGTCACAGAGGTTGTTGGGGCCAAGACCAAAGAGCCGGTAGATGGTCTTGATAATGCTCATGATGCTGGTGTGCTGGTGGGCGACGTAGTGCTTCTTCATCCACGGGCCGATTCCTAGCACAAAGCTCCGGTGCCGGTCAATGTGATCGCCGTCGCCGCCGGAGTCGTCCTGGGTGACGAAGATCGCCATCTTCTTCCACTCGGGCTGCTGAGAGAGAAACTCGACGATGCGGCCCAGCGCCAGATCGTTGTCGGCCATGTAGCTGGCGGTGTAGGGGTAGCCACGGTCGGGGCGCTTGCCCGCGCCATGGTCGTTGCAGATGGCGATATTGATAAAACGTGGCAGTGCGCCTTTATGCTTCTTCCGGTAGTCCACGATGTCTTCTTTAAACCAATCTGCACGGGCGATATCGGGGATGTTGTTGTTGTAGGCGGGGAAGTTAAAGCAGGTGTTGTCGTAGAGGACTTTGGGCATGGGGAAGTTGACCAGCGTGTTCGCTCCCGACTTGCTCTCCGGCTCGCCTTCGTCGTTGTGCGGGAGCTCGTAGCCCTCACCATAGTTGCGGAACGTGATGCCGCCCCGCGCTAGGTGCTCCCAGAGCGAGCCATTCTCTAGGTAGTCCTCAGGGATCTGCGAGCCGTTGGAGCCAAAGCTGACCATGCGGCCTCGCGCACTCTCTGAGAGAGAGAAGTTCCAACCGGAGTAGAAGACGCGTGTCGTCCAGAGGCTGGGGTAGACCCCGACGAGCCAGCGGTGTCCATCCCCGGAGGCATCGGGCTCCATGTAGAAGTTGTCCGAGACGCCAAACTGCCGTGCGAGCTTTAGGTGATTGGGCATGATCGGGACGCGCTCGTCCTTGCCGTTCTCACGAATCCAGCCACGCTCGCCCCACTCGGCGTAGTCGGGCTCGCCGGCGGCGTTCTCCAGCGTGCCGAAGATACCGTCAAAGGTGTGGTTCTCTTTGGTGATAAAGACAACATACTCAATGTCTTTGGGGAGCTTTGGCGCGGGCGTGGGCTTGGGAACCAGCCCATTATTGGCGAGCACGGCGCGGGTGGCGCTGGCTAAGTTGAGCGCCGGGAGGCTGACACAATCCACCATGCCCGGCATATCGGTGAGGCCGGAGCGCTCATCCGTTGCGGGGCGAGGGTTTTTAGAGCCGCGTGGCCCACGTCCCAGGCCCTTCTGCGTGCCGATATAGAGCGTCTTCTCATCGCTTGAGAGCACGCACTGCGTTGGAAACCAGCCGGTCGGGAGATGGCCCAGCACGGTGCCCGCCTTCGGGTCAATCACCGCCACGGCATTGATTCCGGCCTCACAGACATAGAGCCGTGTCCCGGCTTTATTGAGCGCCATGCCGGTGGGGATCACGCCACGCAGCAGCGCCGTCTCTTTGGTCGGCGTGAGCTTGATGGTCTTCACAGGCTTCATGGTGGCGACATCGAAGAGCTGCACGGTGTCGTTATTGGCATTACTCACAAAGAGCAGGTTGCCGCGCAGGAGAAGCGCATTGGGCGCACTGCCGCCCACGGACTTGCCGCCGTCGGCAGGCGCATGGATCAGAATGCCGGTCTTGGCCTTCGCGGTCACTTTGGGTGCGGCAGGATTGCTCACGTCGTAGGCCCAGAGGCTCTGAGCATCCGGCACGTAGGGGCTTCCTAGCCCTGGCACTCTCCGGCCCTCGCGCTCCACGCCGTTCTCCGCCTCTTTCGAGGGAAACCCAAACGCGGGGACGTTCAGGCCGCGCTTGCTGCCGCCACTTCCGGGCGCAGGTGGCGGCACGAGGCTGTAGTCAAAGATGCCGATATTGGCGATAAAGAGCCGCTTGCCGTCGGCGGAGAGCACACACGAGTATGGCTGCCGCCCCGCAGGCACTTCGGCGGCGACTTTGCTGCCTTGCAGATCAAAGACCACCACTTTCTGCCGCGCGACATCCACGCCGTAGACCCAGCGCTCATCGGGTGAGAGGGCGATATCATTGATGTAGGCTTCACGATCCGCCGCAATTTTTACCGTCTCCGCGTCCCAGTCTGCAGTGCTGTAGATCTCGATCCCATGACCCGCATCGCCGCTGGAGACGATATAGCGGCTTCCGTCTTTGGTAAACACCCCGGAAAAGCCCGCGTCACGCCGCGCAACCACCTTGGGCTTTGTCTCGCCGGACTCTAGCTGCCAGAGCGCCAGTCCTCCCTCATAGAGGCCCGCCAGCGTCTTGCCGTCCGGCGAGAGCCCGACGCTCCATAAGTTCTCACGCGGCACCCAGAGCCGCTTGCCAAGGGGCGTGACAAAGCGTCCATTAGGCAGGATCGTCGTTCCACCAGGGACGACTTTCGCGAACTGTGTGCCTGCGGGGGCACCAAAATGAGGGAATGTTTTTTGCATGGGTTTATGGGGTGTAAAATTTAGAGAGGCCCCCGAAGGAGCCTCTCGTTATGTGGTGTGCTTTGCAGCACTAACCGCCTGATTTTTCTGCTTTTTGTGCTGCGGTTGCCGCAGGATTTGGAACCGCAGCGGGAGTGTCTGCACCGGGCTGTGCTTTTGCCGTTGCGGGGTCAATCGTGGGGCTTGGCTCGGTTTTACTACAACCTGCAAGTGCCAGAAAGACAAGTGCACAGAGTGTCAAAAGAGTTATTTTCATCGTATCCTCTTAGTCTTGCCAGAGGCAGTTGCCACCCGTCGCTCCTGTTGCACAGATGGGGTAGTTTGCACGAATCCAGTCCGTCACTTGGTTACAAGTCAGGGTGCTGGGGATGTTAGTACCATCAGGCTGTGCGGATGCGGCATTATTGAGAACATAGCCAGGGTTGGCACAGTAGGCCATACGGCCAATGGCGGGATTGGCGGGCATGACCATTCGGCCATTAAAGCCACCTACCATAAAGCCGCCGATCATCTTGACGTTCTTGGCATGGCCGTCCATGAAGCCCATGTTGTACTGAGCACCATGGCGTATCGAGGAGTTACGGCTCATTGCGCCTGCTCCATCCATGGCAAATCCAATGCCAACCGTCATACGGGGCGTGTCGTAGGTGTCGCCATAGGCGAACATCTCGGCGGGAGAATCAATGGAAGCCATCGAGGTTCCCTCGTGGCGGCGACCACAGGCATCACCTGCGATTGCAGCGATCGAGGGACCCATCAGACCACCACCACGGTAGTTGATCGGGCCCCAGTTGTAGCCATAACCTGAATAGCGGCTCTGGACGAAAGTACCACCCACACAGCCTGCGGCTTGGCCAGCGGCGCTTCCCTGAGTGCGGGGGCCACCATTGGTGCGATCGGGGCAGTTGAGGACATCAAGGTTCTTGATGTAGGGCATAAGCTCTGTCCACC